>CAYMRE010000167.1:0-1547 GCA_964392755.1 uncultured archaeon | reverse complement strand
ATTCTTGCAATTTTTCAAATAATCCCACATCTTAAACCGATGCGAGTTACTACGGAAAAGTTTATATATTCTTATACTAACCAAAGGTTAGTAAACATCGGTTAAGGTGATTGCGATGGATGTCAACGAAGTCCTTGACATTCTTGGGAACGAGAGTAGGAGGAGGATACTATCACTCCTAGCCCAGAAGCCATGCTACGTCAGTGAAATCGCTTACTGCCTAAAGATGGCTCCAAAGGTGGTAATCGAACACTTGGAAAAGCTCGAAAAAGCTGGGATAGTCAAAAGCTTTGAGGAGGGAAAGAGAAGGTATTATTACATCGATAAGTGCTTCAGACTTGAAGTAACCCTATCACCTTACAGATTCTCGGCAAAGGTCGTGGAGAACGGAAATGTCGAAAAGAAAGATTTCGTGGTTATACAGGATTTACTCAATCTAAGCTACTCAAGGGAAATCTCAAGCATAACCGAAACGTTATCACGAATTGAGAGAGTGCAAGATGTGCTGTCCAGAATTCAGTGCTACGTAAACTCCAAGATCAACGAAATCATGAACGAGCTACTTTCAGCTGTAGAAAGATTTACAAACGATGAAATTGAGAAACTTGTGTTGTATGGATTGGCTAAAGGATTGAGAGAGCTTGAAATAGCGGAGTACTTTGGATTAATGTATTCTGAAGTTGAATCAGCTTTGAGGAGGTTGGAGGAGAAGGGGTTATTGGAGAGGGTTGTTGAAGGTGGTAGAATCGTTTGGAAGTTTAGGAGGTGATTGTATTGACTGATAAGAAGGAGGCGGTTTTGAGGGTTGCTGAAGCGTATTATCGGGATGTGGGTAGAGGTATTGCAAGAATTGATCCTGAAGTGATGGAAAAACTGGGATTGCAGAGCGGTGATGTCATAGAAATAATAGGTAAGGAAACTGTCCCAGCGATAGTCTGGCCGGGTTATCCTGAAGATAGGGGTAAGGGAATTATCAGGATCGACGGTAGCATTAGAAACAACGCTGGGGTTGGGATAGGTGACAGGGTTAGGATAAGGAAGGTCGAAGCCAAGCCAGCTGAAAAGATAGTTCTGGCTCCAACTGAGCCTGTTAGACTGATGGGTGGTGAAGCTTACCTGTTAAGACTCTTGGAGGGAAGACCCGTTAAGAGGGGTCAGAAGATTAGAGTTGAAGTCTTCGGGCACGTTTTAACGTTCGTAATAGTCTCAACAAAGCCAACGGGTGTTGTTATAGTGAACAGAAATACCGAAATCGAGCTCAAGGAGAAGCCTGTTGAGGAAATCAAGAGGAACGTACCAAATGTAACTTACGAAGACATAGGTGGATTGAAGAGGGAGCTTAGACTTGTCAGGGAGATGATAGAACTCCCGTTAAAGCATCCCGAACTCTTCCAGCGCTTGGGAATCGAGCCACCGAAGGGTGTTCTGTTGTACGGTCCTCCCGGTACGGGTAAGACTCTCATAGCTAAAGCCGTTGCCAACGAGGTTGATGCGCACTTCATTCCAGTAAGTGGTCCAGAGATCATGAGCAAGTACTACGGAGAGTC
>CAYMRE010000166.1:0-1651 GCA_964392755.1 uncultured archaeon | reverse complement strand
ACGATCTTCTCATCGAACGGAATCTTGGCTAAGACTTCGAAATCAAATATGTCCACTGGAACGTACTTGTTCACGACGTAGTAGACTCTGTCAATGCCTATATCCTTCGCCAATTCTTTGATCTTTTTAGCAGTCTCAACGGACTTCAAATTCGGCTCTACAATTGCGAGCATCAAATCTACGCCTTTAGCCGTTCCCCTCCCTAAATGCTCAATCCCAGCGTCCATGTCCAAAAGTAAAAGTTCACTTTTCAAAATCGCATGCCTTAAAACAGCCCTAAGGAAGGCACTTTCTGGACAAAAACAGCCTTCTCCACCTCGGTTTATAGTCCCCAAAACTAAAACCTTTATTCCATCTTCGTTCTCAACGGCGTATTTTTCCACTATATCGTCAACCTTTGGGTTGAGTTTGTAGACCAAACCCCTACCAACCCTTTCCTGAATTACGTCTTTCAGCTCTGAAAGTGGCTTGAAATCCTTTACACCCAGTGTAAAAGCCAAGTTCATCGAAGGGTCGCAGTCTACTGCCAGCACTTCGTGATCTTTGGCGAATAGATAGGCAAGTACCGCAGTTACAGTTGTCTTTCCTACTCCTCCTTTTCCAGCAATTGCGATCTTCATGATTCGAACAACTCGTGTAGATAGACTTTATACTTGCCAAACTTACCCCCGTAGTTACCAGCTGATATTTTAACAACACCATCAACCCTGCATGCGGATTCTATTCCTCTTTTCATAGCCTCCTTAACCGCTTCTAAGCTCAAGCCGTTTATCACTATCTCATAAACCGCTTTAACATTCTCTGGAACTTCAGATTCGACAACATCCCTCAGCTTTGGCACAAATTTCTCGTTTATCGATGCCTTCAAGAATTTGTACTTGTTACTTCCAACCTTCGAGCCAGATGCCACTATTGGGAACGGAGCTATAACTCCTTCAACACTTTTTATAGCCTCAACAGCCATCTTTGCAGAAAGTAAGGCACTCGGCAAATTCTCAGCCATTATTATGAAGTTACCTCCGGCAAAGCCCGTTTTATACCCTATGTTCTCCTCTATGATGAAGTCCATGTCCATTCGGGGAACAATCCAGACCTTTCTACCGTTAATCTCTCCCTGTTTCTCAAAACCATCTCCAAAGTACTTTATCTTTTTTCCTATGTCGAAGTAGCCTTCCGCATCGTTTAAACCGTTGAAAACGGCTGTTGTCGGATGTGTTAAAACACACTGCCCAATTCTTGCTAACAAACTCTTTCCGAGCTTTTCCTCACTGAAATGATACATCTGAACGTAATAACCAGCCCTGTTGTCTGGTGTTGACGATGCTTTGATGTCAATTCCCGCTTCACAAGGACACATTATTATAGACGTTCCAAAGCCGACAGTCTTTAAGGCGCACTCGTAAGCAAGCTCATCGTTTAAAGCGGTTATGAGAAATCTCGAAACTTTCATCTCGCAGATCTCAGCGAAGGTATCAGCTATCTCCACACCGTTGATCTTCATAGGGTTAAGACACTACAAAAGGTTTTTAAAATGATCGATCATGCTAATTCCCATGTGCGAGTCGAGGGTGTATTTGGATGACGACCTCATTGTTGAGGATGCAATAAGAATTGAAGTTGAAGGCGATAAAATTGTAATTTACGACATATT
>CAYMRE010000165.1:0-1653 GCA_964392755.1 uncultured archaeon | reverse complement strand
TTAGAAAAGGAGAAGAGCGAAACCGAGACCGGCAAAGAGGAAGAGGAGAGCGAGAGCGACTAACACGTTAAGTGAATAGCCAAAGCTACTTTTTTTCCTTCTTCTAATAATTTGTTGTAAGTTTCCACAGCTCTTCTCGATTCTTCACATATCACATCTATTCCCTCGCTCCTAAGCTTCTCTATTACCTCTCTGTCCACCCTAACAACGCCGTAGTAACCAGTTCCAATCACAACCATTTCAGGTCTAAGCCTCAGTATGTCTTCCACATCCTCAACCTGCACCCTGTGTCCTTCCTTTCTCCACCACTTTTTAACGAAGTCTCCGTAAACTATCACATCGTGCCTGAACTCTTGCCCGTTAAGCTTTATCAGACCGAAACTGTAATGCTCGACTTTCATGTTTAAGAATAACTAACAAAAATGTGAAATACCTTTTGGAGAAAAGCTTATTAAAATCTTTCAAGATGGTGATGGCATGAGGTTCTTTATCATAGGCTTTGGACAAGCGGGAGGTAAGATACTTGACTTATTCTTGGGTAGAGAAAAGGAGGCTGGATCAAACATCAAGATCAAGCCCTTAGCCGTTAACACCGCAAGAACAGACCTTATGGGATTGAGATTCGTTCCGAAGGAGTGCAGGTTGTTAATAGGTCAGAGCGATCCAAGGGTTAAGGGACACGGTGTCGGAACGGATAACAGGTTAGGTGCTAAGGTTGCTCAGGAGGAGATAGACACGATTCTAAACGCCATAGATAAGATGGGAACTCACGATATAGATGCTTTTCTCATAATAGCGGGTTTGGGTGGTGGAACGGGCAGTGGTGGATCTCCCGTTTTAGCCAAGCATCTGTCCGAAATGTATCCAGAACCGGTTTACGCTGTGGGTATCTTGCCAGCTCCTGAGGAAGGTAAGCTTTACTCTTTAAATGCTGCGAGGAGTATGATTTCTCTTCTCAAATGTGTTGATAACCTCATACTCGTAGATAACGGGGCTTGGAAGTTTGAAGGAATGAGCTTGAGGGAAAGCTTCACGAAGATAAACGAGGAGATAGTTAAGAGGTTGGCTTTGCTTGCGAGAGCTGGTGAACCCGTTGAGGCTGGAATGGTTGGAGAGATGGTCATCGACAGCAGTGAAGTTATAAACACTTTGAGAGGTGGGGGAATATCTTCAATAGGCTACGCAACTATGTTGGTGGAGGAGAGGAAGTCGAAAGGATTTTCCCTATTCCGCAAAAAGAAAGAAGTTGAAGAATTTGTTGAAAACGATAAAGCTACAAAAATCGCATCACTCGTAAGGAGAGCTGCTTTGGGTAGGCTGACAATCCCCTGCAACATAAGGAGTGCCGAGAGGGCTTTGGTTTTGGTTGCCGGTCCTCCGGAGCATTTGGATAGAAAGGGTTTGGAGAAGGCAAAGCTCTGGCTTGAGGAGCAGATTGCCGGTGTTGAAGTTAGAGCTGGCGATTATCCGACGAGAAGAACAAAACACATAGCCGCTTTGGTAGTTTTGGCAAACGTAACGGACATTCCGAGGGTTAAGCAGTTGCAGAGGTTAGCGGTTGAGGCTAAGGAAGAAATCGAAACCGTTGAGAAGGAGAGGATCGAAAAGACCTTAGAGATATTCGATGAAGATATAGAGCCTTTGATATGAGGG
>CAYMRE010000164.1:0-1725 GCA_964392755.1 uncultured archaeon | reverse complement strand
TCAGAGTCCCGATTTTCATCACAACTCAGTGCTCAGCCTTCTCATCACCTAAGTAGTAGAATACGTAGCCATCTATTTCAACTTTAACGTTTCCCCTCGTCTCACCATAGACCATCCAGCCCGGTTTGTCACCACATACGCAACAAACGTCGGGATAATGCCTCTCTCCATCGGACCAAGCTATTAAAGTTCCTTCGGCAAGTATATCCGCTATAGCCCTTGCCTTCTCGAAGTCGAGCTTTATCCCTTCGATTCTCACCTTTATCTCTTTCATCAGTATGTCTTTGCAACTCCTACGAGATAACCTTTACCCCCGCAGACGACGCAAGTTCCTTCTAAGTTCACATCAAGCCATTCGGGCTTTTCTTCCATTTTACCTAAAACACTCCCGTAGTTCTCAAGCTCTCTCTCGCAATCCTCGCAAACGTAAACCAAGGCAACCCTTCTACTCTCTACAGTCTCAGCAACTTCATCGACGCTGTTACAGATTACGATTTTGCTCTTAGCGTTCTCAATAGCCCTAACTTTCAGTCTCTCCTTAAGCTCCTTAGCCCATCTGAGAATTGTGTCATTGTTTATCTCATCGAAGGCAACGCTAAACTTCTTCCTCTCATCTCTGAACGATACAACTACCTCTCCATTCTCAGCCTCTTTCGGACCAATTTCAAACCTTATAGGTACTCCTTTGAGCTCCCACTTGTAGTATTTAGCACCGGGCCTTTCATCGCTCTCATCCAAAATGACCCTAAATTCTTTCAGCTTATCGTAGAGCTTCCTCGAAAGCTCCAAAACTTTCTCCTCCTTTCCCTTATAAAGTATAGGAATTATGACTATTTGAACTGGAGCTACTTCGAAGGGCAAAATTAAGCCTAAATCGTCGCCATGGATTGAGATTAGAGATGCTATACATCTCTCAGATATGCCGTAACATGTTTGATGAGCGTAGGCGTGATCACCGCTGGGGGTTTCATACTTAATATCGAAGGTCTTTGCAAAGTTGTCCGCCAAGTTGTGAACGGTTCCGATCTGCAGAGTTCTTCCGTCTGGCATTATCGTATCAAAGGCTATCGTGTAGTCTGCACCGGGAAACTTATCCCATTCTGGTCTTCTAAATATCAGGTAAGGAATGGCGAGGAATTCGTAGAATTCCTTGTAAAGTCTAACTGCATATCTAACCTGCTCTTCCGCCTCTTCATAGGTTCTGTGGACTGTGTGAGCTTCTTTGAAGGACGTAACTTCTCTAAGTCTGATTAGAGGGCGGGTGTGCTTAGTCTCATACCTGAAGACGTTAACGATTTGATAAACCTTAAGCGGTAAATCCGCGTGACTCCTTATCCAGAGCTTGAACATGGGATACATTGCGGTTTCACTCGTGGGTCTCAAAGCTAATTTGACATCCAAAGGCTCTAAACCACCGTGAGTTACCCAGTAAACTTCATCCTCAAACCCCTTTATGTGCTCGCTCTCCTTCATCAGCATGTCTTCTGGAATCAGCGTCGGGAAATAGACTTCCTGATGATCTCTGTCCAAAAGTTCTCTGAGCTTTGCGTAAACCAACTGCCTCAGCTTAAAACCGAACGGAAGCCAGACGTATAACCCCTTAACTGGGTAACGAATGTCCATTATCTCAGCCTGCTGGATTACCTCGTGATACCACTCCGAGAAATTCTCTTTCGGCGGTAACACAAGGTTGGCAAAGCGCTCATCTATTAAACTTTATGCTTC
>CAYMRE010000163.1:0-1734 GCA_964392755.1 uncultured archaeon | reverse complement strand
CTCTTTATCTCTAAGAACTCCTTGAAAGCTTCCTTTGCATTTTCGCTGAGTATGTCCATGAATTCCCTCTCTATTATCCTCGCATGGTTCTCCGGAACGTCAACGTAGAGAACCTCGTTACCCTCCAATTGTCTGCCTATCGTGACACCATCTATCGCAATAGCCAGCTCTTCTCCCTCCTTAGCAATACTAACATTCTTACCTTCCTTCTGCATGCTTCTAACAGTCCCTACTTTAGTTCCATCGGGCTTGATAAGGTTCACATCCTTCCGCAATTCACCAGCCAAAACCCTAACTCCGACTATTGCGGGCTTACTCCTCCTGAATATGAACTCTGGCAAAAGCTTTATCTTGCCCGGCTTGATCAAAGCCTCAATCCTCTGCTTCTCCTTCATAGCTTTCGTCTCTTCCCTCCACTTCACGTAGTTGTCAACGAGAGAGTAGATTATGCTGTCCTGAAAGATTTTGACACCGTATTTCTCAGCTTCCTCAGATACTCCCGGCAACAGCTTCACGTTAAATGCCAAAACTACCTTGTTAACCTCATCCTTATTAGCTGAAGCTTCGACAACATCCCTCTTATCAACATCTCCAACCTCAGCCTTCTTTATGGGAATTCCTTTATTCTTTAGCTCGTTTATCAAAGCCTCAAGAGAACCTAAGGTGTCAGTCTTTAGAACAACTCCCTCCTCATCCGTCCTTATTGCAATCTCCTCATACTCCTTTCTGACTCTCTCTCTGAATTTCTTAACGTCTTCCTCACTCTCAACTACCTCAAACTCACTTCCAGCCAAAACCTTCTCCAAGTTGGGAGCAACTATCTTTATTCCAGCCGCAGCCGTAACCTGCTTAACCCCCGTAAACTTGCTCTCCATTCTTATGTCTTGAACGGGTCTCGGCTTCAGAATGGCTCTCACTTTCGTAACGATAACATCGTCAATCCCAGCTATTGCAATGGTGTCTCCAACCTTTAGAGTTCCGTCGTACAGTATTGCATCGCACGTAACACCCAATCCCTTCTCCTCCTTAACCTCAAGAATCGTTCCCTTAGCCTTACCTTCCACATGCAACCTCAAAGACTTCTCCAAGTACTTTTGGGCTAATCCGACGAGAACCATTAGAAGTTCGGGAATTCCCTCACCCGTTACCGCTGATGTCGGAACTATGGCAACAGTTCTCGTGAAATCCCTAATTCTGTCAAACCTATCCGCGTTGAATCCATGCCTGTAAAGCTCTCCTATAAGCTCGTAAATCTTGTTTTCCAAGTTTCTTTTAGCGTATTCATCTTGCTGAGCGTAGCTTTTCAAGAACGGAGCATCTGGAACGCTTTTCCATCCTGGAATCTTGTCTATCTTGTTTGCACAAACGACAAAAGGAGTTCTAAAAGTTTTAAGAATTGAAATGGCTTCTTCAGTCTGTGGCTTGAATCCCTCGTTAACGTCAACTACTAATACCGCTAAATCTGCTAAGGCTCCTCCTCTCTTTCTCAAATTTGTGAAAGCTTGATGACCGGGGGTGTCGATGAATAGCAAACCGGGGATCGTTATCTTAACATTCTTAAGGAAATCCTTGCAGATTCTCTTAATCACATCTATCGGTATTTCGGTGGCACCTATATGTTGCGTAATTCCACCTACCTCCTTCTGAGCGACCCTCGTTTTTCTTATCTTGTCCAACAGCGTAGTATTGTGAACAACAATACCGTTTGCTATGAAGTTATGCGTAGAAGTAGTT
>CAYMRE010000162.1:0-1755 GCA_964392755.1 uncultured archaeon | reverse complement strand
CTCTTCGTCTCTTCATCCCTTCTGAAAGTGATGCCCAAATCTGCTAAGAATGTGTTCATTCCCTCCCTCATACCCATCGGCTTTCTTGCGATTCCTCTTTTGCCCGGCTCGCCTTGAAACACCATGAGCCTGTCACTCACCATGTCTATTAGGTAGATGTCGTGATCAACAACGAGCACGCTCTTCGAGAAGTTTAAAGCGAATCTCCTTATTATCCTTGCAACCTCTATCCTCTGCTCGACATCCAAATGAGCTGAAGGTTCATCGAGCAGATACAGATCCGCCTCTCTCAACAGACATGCAACTATTGCAACCCTCTGCAACTCTCCACCGCTCAATTCATCCAAATTCCTATCCATGAGCTTTTCCAAGCCTAAGGGCTTTATGAACTCGGTTTTGTAGTATGAGGAGTCGATCATGGGATTAATCTTCCTCAAAAAAGCTCCGACTTCCATGCTAACGTCCGCTTTAACGTATTGAGGCTTGTAGGAAACTTTAACGTTCAGCTTGACCTTCTCCTCGTCATCCTTCAAAACTCCAGCGAGTATCTTCACGAAAGTCGATTTACCGGTTGCATTCTTACCTACAACGCCCAAAACCTCCTCACATCTAATATCTCCCGCCTCAGCCTCAAGCCTGAAACCGTTTAGAGTTTTTGTGAAGCTGGGATACTCAACGAGGATTTTCTCGCTCACATCCTGCCTCGGCTGGAATATGTCGAACTCTATGGGCTTCTCTCTTATCCTCACGTTCTCCTCAGCTAAGTAACCTCTCAGGTACTGGTTTATACCCACCCTAACCCCTTTAGCGTTCGTTATGACACCGTAAACTCCCGGTTCACCGTAGCTTATGTGAACAAAATCTGCGAGCATGTCAAGAATGGCTAAATCGTGCTCTACTATCAGAACGGATTTGTTCTCAGCCCTCTCCCTGATAACCTTTGCACAGTTCATCCTCTGGTAGATGTCGAGGTAGGATGTTATCTCATCGAGGAAGTAGAAGTCCGCATCCTTCATCAGACATCCGGCTATCGCAATCCTCTGCAACTCTCCGCCACTCAAATCCTTCACATCTCTGTGCAAACAGTTCTTCAACTCAAGCTTCTCAACCATCTCGTCCAAAATTCCAAGCTCGTCAGCCCTTTTAAGGAGATCGATCACCTTACCCTTGTAAACCTTCGGAATAGCCTCGATGTACTGCGGTTTTACACTGACCCTTATCTTGCCTTCAGCCAAATCCTTGAAATAGTTCAGAAGCTCTGTCCCAGCGAATCGCTCGAAAATCTCCTCCCATGTAGCCTCTTCTTTCCCCAAATTCGGTTTCAGCTGACCGGTGAGGATTTTCACTGCGGTGGTTTTACCAGTTCCGTTTGGACCAAGTAATCCTACAACGTAACCCTTTCTCGGAATGGGTAGTCCGTATAAGACAAATCCGTTTTTGCCGTATCTGTGAACCTCCTTACCCTCGAGCTCGTGAGGCAAGCCTACGATTGTAATCGCCTTAAAAGGACACTTCTTAACGCAGATTCCACAACCTACACACAGCTCCTCCGAAATCTCTGCCTTATCTTTTATTACGATCGTATCCTCTGCACCAGTCCTAACCTTCGGGCAGTATTTAACGCATTCATGTGAGCACTTTTTCGGCTGACATCTGTCTTTATCCACCACTGCAATCCTGATCTTCTTCGTCATTTTCCAACCCTGAAAAGCACGCAATATAAACTTAAGCTATTGGACTGTCGATTTATTCGAT
>CAYMRE010000161.1:0-1780 GCA_964392755.1 uncultured archaeon | reverse complement strand
TCATAGAAAAGACGGGATACATGGGGTTTCCGGTTCTTGAAGACGGGAAGCTTGTTGGGATAATAACGTTTGAAGATGTCGAGAAGGTTCCTATCGAAAAAAGGGCTGAGACTAAGGTGAAAGAAGTTATGACACCCAACCCAGTTACAGTCAAACCTAAAGATGATCTTAAAACAGCCTTGGAGAGAATGGTCGTTAGGGGTGTTGGTAGGTTGCCAGTCGTTGAGAATGATAAGCTTGTTGGGATAATAACGAAGGGAGATATAATAAGGGCATACGTGAGAATAAAAAGAAAGCTTGGAATGGTTTAGCCGTAGCCGACGAACGTTTTAACCTTTGCTCTCTCGCTCTTTGCCTTTTCCTCAAACCTTTCGTAGAAGCTGAGCATAGATTCGGTTACGCTCGGCTTTATTTTTCTCAGGGCTTCGAGGAAATGCCTCATGTGAACTTTTTCAGCGTTTATGTTCTCTCTCAATGCAAGCATTACCGCCTCTCTACAAACAGCCTCTATATCCGCACCGACGTATCCCTCGGTCATATCCGCAAGCTCCTCCAAATCAACATCTTCAGCCAAAGGCATGTTTCTCGTGTGAATCTTGAATATAGCCAACCTACTCCTCTTATCGGGAGGTCTGACGTAAACCAATCTATCGAATCTGCCCGGTCTGAGTAAAGCCGGATCGATTATGTCAGGTCTGTTCGTGGCACCAATAACAACAACACCTTCAAGCTCTTCCAAACCGTCAAGTTCCGTAAGCAACTGATTAACGACCCTCTCAACAGCCCTATTCTCCTCCAATCCTCTCATCCCTGCTATCGCATCTATTTCGTCGAAGAATATTATACACGGTGCAACCTGTCTCGCTTTCTTGAATATCTTTCTAACCGCTTTTTCACTCTCACCTAACCACTTGCTCAGCAATTCGGGTCCTTTAACGCTTATGAAGTTAGCCTCAGCTTCATTCGCTACCGCTTTAGCGATCAGAGTCTTACCAGTTCCGGGTGGCCCATACAACAGTACACCTTTCGGCGGTCTGATTCCAAACTTCTTGAACTTCTCAGGATACTTTAAAGGCCATTCGACAGCCTCTATTATTTCACGCTTAACATCCTCAAGTCCACCAACGTCATTCCAAGTAACCTTCGGAACCTCTACGAGAACTTCCCTCATCGCTGAAGGCTCTATCTCCTTCAAAGCGGATTTGAAGTCGTCATAAGTAACCTTCATAGACTCCAAAAGCTCCAAAGGAATCTCTTCGCTGTTCATGTCTATCTGAGGAATGTACCTTCTCAAAGCCTTCATCGCTGCTTCCTTGCACAAAGCCTCTATATCAGCTCCAACAAAACCGTGAGTTTGATCGGCTAACTCTCTCAGCATCGCCTTGATAATTTCCCTTTCCAAGTCCTGTACTATTTCCTCTGGCAGATTCCTCCTAACAATCTCCTTAATTTTCTCCTTGTCCTCCAAAGTCTTCACTTCATCGTAAGTCTTCTGAATAGCCTCCAAAACCTCCTTGTCCGTGTACTGCCTGTAAATGTTTCTCAGAGCTTCTAAAACGAAGTCTATTCTGTACTCTGGCTCAATCGGCATGTTCCTCGTGTGAATTTGTAAAATCTCAAATCTCCCCTCCCTGTCGGGAACACCGATCTCGATCTCTCTATCGAATCTGCCCGGTCTTCTCAAGGCTGGGTCGATCGCATCTATCCTGTTTGTCGCACCTATAACTATTACCTGCCCTCTCTCCTCAAGACCATCCATTAAAGCAAGTAACTGAGCAAC
>CAYMRE010000160.1:0-1798 GCA_964392755.1 uncultured archaeon | reverse complement strand
CTGCTAAATCCTCCGCATCCAGCAAACACATCGACTACATTCACAAAACTTGAGTGATAGCTTAAGCTATAAATATTTAGAGACTCTTTTCGAGAATATCGTAGAGCATCTCCCTCGTGAATTCGAAGTTGACACGGTTGAGCAGATACTTTAACGAGCCAAATACGATTCTCTCAATCTCCTTGAAATCGTCTTTGCCGATATAATCGCTCAACCTCTCATCGAATCCAACCGATTTAAGGAAATCTCTGAAACCTCTTTCTGCCTCTTCAGCGGACTTAACCTCTTTTCCTATAAGGCATCTCAAGATCTTAGCAGAGTTTTCCGAGTGCCTGTGAATCCAGTATATTGCTCTCGCTCCAACCAGAGCCAATCCGCATCCGTGTGCAAGCTTCGGATTTATTCCGCTTAATGCATGCTCTATCGCATGTACTATGTGTGCCGGACTCATATCCAATGCTATCCCAGCTATCATGGAAGCGTAAAGAAGTTTGTACTTCTCCTCAAGCTTGTGCTCCTTAGGTAGGTTTTCACCTATTATCCTTGCACATTCGAATGACAACGTTTCAACAAACGGATTCGTAGATTTAGAAGTTACCGCTTCGTAGGCATGGAAGAATGCGTCTATCGTCGTGTATATCGACTGATTTCTCGGCAGGGTTAGGGTGTACTTCGGATCATCAAAACTAACATCGGGATACCTTATCGAAATTCCTATCTTTTCTTGACCATCCGTTAAAACTGCGAATCTGTCTATCTCACTGCCAGTTCCGTGAGTTAAGTTTACTGTAAAGAGTTGCAGACTCCTTTTAGCCTTCCTACCTCTCAAGTAGTTCCTCGCTTTTTCACCGCTTAGGGCTATTACTGACGAAACCTTTGCGGTATCTATGACACTCCCACCACCTATGGCAATTATGCAGTCACTCCCGCTCTCCCAAACAACCTTGGCGAGCTCATCGGCTATTTCAACTGTCGGATTTGCCCTAATTCTATCAAAGATTTCGTAGTCTATTTCCAAATCTTTTAAAATCGTCTCAACATCTTTCAAAGCACCGCTAAGTCTTGCAGAATGCTTCCCCGTAGCTATCGTAACTCTTTCAACACCGTTCAAATGGTTTCTAATCTTCTCAACTACGTTCAATCCAAAGTAGAGCTTGGTATCAGCATATCTCAGCTCAAAACTCTTCATAGTTCTATGACCTCTCCAATCTTAACAACCTTTGCGTTTATCCCCTCCTCCTTCAATCTCTCAACCAATCCCTCAGCGTTCTTCAACTTTCTCTCAGGATCGTAGTGAATTGGGATTACCAGTTCCGGCTCTATTCTCTTCATCTCTCTCACGTAATCGTCGTAAAAATCGGGGAAGCATGCTGTAAAAACTACTCTAACGTTTTCGACATCTGGAAATTTAGCTGAATCACCTGTATGCAGAACTCCCTTGTAGTAGTAGCTCACGGATTCTTCAGCTTTCCAGCACCAGCTTGGCAAGATCTTAATACCGTCCAACTCCTTACCAATTTCAGCTTTTATTCCTTCGAGCTTGTAAAGTTTGAGGGTATACTCTGGGGCAACGAGATGCTTGTAGTCCAAGCTCTTGAGCTTTTCAACGTCTATGTGATCGTCGTGCTCATGTGTGATCAAAACGTAATCAATCTCAGGTTCAGGTTCAACAACGTAGTTGGGGTCTATTACGATGTGCAAATCGTCTATTATCTCGACGCAGGAGTTACCCAACCATCTCAGCCTCATATTACTAAATTAATTTCGGAACATAAAAATTTTCAGAACCTGAGGCTTT
>CAYMRE010000159.1:0-1868 GCA_964392755.1 uncultured archaeon | reverse complement strand
CCTGTTTCTGCATGTTCGGGTGAGGGGAATGAAGACGTTTTTTGAGAACGTCACAGTTTCCATGCCTTAAGATCAACGCTGGGATAAAAACATTGCGAAGGTTTGTCAAACGTCAAAATTACTCCTCCATCCTGCTGAATAAAAATCCAGCTAAGATAGTTGAGACCGCTCCAACCAACAGCAGAACGGCAAAATCGATTGTTGGATTTATCTCGGTGTATCCAGTCAAACACCACCTAACTCCGTCAACTCCGTAGCTCATCGGATTGAGTAAAGCCAACCACTTTAATCTTCCAAGCTCGTCTATCGGAAAGAGAGCACCAGAAAGCAGGAATAATGGAAAGACGAAGAAGTTTACAACCAGCTGAAAACCGTGCATGTCCCTCATCTGTGTGGAGAATACTACCCCAATTCCCGTAAACGTGATTCCAGTCAAAAACATGAAGATTAAAGCCATTGGAATCCCCAAAAGGTTTGGATTAAAGCCTACGAACAGGCTTACGAATATCATAATCACAGCCTGAATCATTGCAACCGTAGTCCCTCCTAAAATCCTACCGAAGGCTATCGAGATTCTGCTTGCTGGGGAGACGAGTATTTCCCTCAAAAAGCCAAACTGTCTATCCCAAACGACTGAAACGCCAGAGAAAGTTCCGCTGAAGAGAAGAATCATCGTCACGATTCCCGGTGTTACGAAATCGACGTAAGGTATCTTCAGAGTTGGGATGGTTGCCCTCCTAAATCCCAAGCTGAAGAAGATGAGGAAGAAGAAAGGCATTCCAAGCGAACCGAGAAACCTACTCTTAGTTCTGACAAACCTCTTAACGTCCCTAAGCCAGAGAACATAAACGGCATTGAGGTTTTGCGCAAATCTCTTCGAGGAGTTCACTTTAACTCCCTCCCAGTTAGAGCAACGAAAGTATCCTCAAGCATCGGCTTTCTTATGCTTACCGACTTAACTACTTTAAAAGCCCGCAGTATCTCTGGCAAAACTCTCTCGCAATCTTCAACCGTTATTTCAACAAAATTTTCGCCCCTTACGATTTTCTTAGCCTTGATCTGAAGTTTGAATTCACCCTCGAACTCTATTCTGACAACATCTCCTCCGACCATTCTCTTGAGGTTTGAAGGAGTATCGATTGCAACTATCCTACCTCTATCGATGATTGCAACTCTGTCGCACAGCCTGTCTGCCTCTTCCATGTAATGGGTGGTCATGAAAACCGTAACACCCTCATTCCTAAGTCCTTCGACGTACCTCCATATTTTCCTCCTCGTGTGAACGTCCAAACCAAGAGTAGGCTCGTCTAAGAAGAGAACCTTCGGTTTGTGAAGAATCCCCCTTGCAATCTCAAGCCTCCTCTTCATTCCACCGCTCAACTTTCTGACGAGCGTATTAGCGTAGTCCTCAAGCTCTACTAAGCTTAAAACTTCTTCAATTCTCTTCAATCTTTCTTTTCTGTCCATCCCGTAAAGCCTTGCATGAAAGTCCAAGTTTTCGTAGACTGTCAAGTCGTTGTCGAGAGTAGTTTCCTGAAAAACAACTCCTATTCTCTTTCTGACCTCTCCAGCGGATTTGACGACATCGTGGCTATCAATTTCAGCCTTTCCGCTCGTCGGTTTTATTACAGTCGTAAGAATTTTTACCAACGTAGTCTTTCCAGCGCCATTCGGACCTAAAAGCCCAAAAATCTCACCTCTCTCAACTTCAAAACTAACCGAATCGAGGGCTTTTACGCCATCGTAAACCTTCGTTACGTTTGCAACTTTGATTATCGGTGTCATACCTCAACTCACGTAAATGGCTGGCTTACCCGGCATCGCCTGCTTTCTCTTGTCTTCTGGTACTGCGGACTCATCTAAAACAA
>CAYMRE010000158.1:0-1869 GCA_964392755.1 uncultured archaeon | reverse complement strand
CTCATTCCTCTTCTTCCATCGCCTCTAACTCTTCAAGCTTCCTGTAGTCACTCTCCTTGATTATATCTATTCCGACAATCTGCCCAACGAGCTTTGAGGCAAGCCTTGCATTTACTCCGTGTTTCCCAATGGCAAGGGAAAGCTGGTCGTCAGGGACAACAACTTCCACCCTCAATTCTCCATTCTCATCTTCGTAAGCTTCTGAATGAAGAACCTTGGCTGGAGAAAGAGCTCTTGCAACCAACTCTGCAACGTCATCTGTCCATCTGATTATTTCTATCTTCTCTCCAGAAAGCTCTCTTGAAATCGGAAGAATCCTACTTCCCTTAACACCTATGCAGGCTCCAACGGGATCGATGAAATCTTCCTTGGCATCCACTGCAACTTTCGCCCTTACTCCTGGCTCCCTTGCCACTGCCTTTATCTCAACAAGTCCATCTGCAACTTCTGGAATTTCAATCTCCATAAGCCGTTTTAAGAACTTTGGATGAGTTCTTGAGAGGATGACATAAGGTGGTGGGTAATCATCTATTCTGGATGGCTTTCTCCTGTTGTAACGCTTGTAATCAAAAACAACATCGTAGATATATGCCCTTACCCTGTCTCCTATTTTGTATCTCTCCTTTGGTATCTGTTCCTCTTTCGGAAGAACTCCAACAACCCTTCCAAGATCTAAAACAATGTCTTTGTTTCTCTTAATCTCCTTAACAGTTCCCGAAATTACGTCCCCTATTTTCTCTTTAAAGTAATCGAAGAGAGCTCTTCTCTCTGCATCGGAGATCTTCTCATGAATCACCTGGGCAGCAGCCTTTGCTGCAATACGACCAAGCTCCTCAGTTTTTATTTCAACTAAAACTTTCTCTCCAACCTTTACATCCTCTCCAAAAAGCTGTTTTGCTTCTTCAAGAGAAATCTCGTAATCGGGATCTTTAACCTGTTCTACCACCGTTTTTTCCTGAAATATGCCAAAATCCCTACCGTCTTCATCTATCTTAACTACAAGCTGACCTTTATATCCAGCCTTCCTCGCAGCATTGACAATTCCTATCTTCACAGCTTCAATAACATCCTCTTTGGAGATGCCTTTCTCTCTACAGAGCATTTCTATAGTTTTACCAAGACTTTCCATAAGCTATCCTCCTTATTTACTTGTCGAAAAGAGAATCCACATCCACTCTCGCACTTTTAATGTTTCCATAGGGTATCTCTACGTCCGCGTTCCTTGAAACATCGTGAATGGTTACTCCCTCTTCCGAAGTAGAAACAATCTCCCCTTTGAAGTTCCTCTGATTATCCATAGGTTCATAGGTTTTTATCTTTACCACAATACCAACGTGTCTCTCAAAATCTCTCCGGGTTTTAAGAGGTCTATCAAGCCCTGGAGAAGAAACCTCAAGGTTGTAGGCATGAGGAATTAGATCTTCAACATCTAAGAGCGTTCCTATCCTTTCACTAATCCACTGACAATCTGAAATAGTAATACCTCCCTCGGGTCTGTCTGCATATATCCTCAAAACCCAACCAACAGGTTCTCTAACAAATTCCACATCAACAAGTTCAAAGCCACCTTCCTCTAAAATCGGTAAAAGAAGCTCTTTTACTCTATTCACAATTTCTTTAATTCTTTCTTCCATGGTAAACCTCGCATCGGATTAAATAAAAAGGAGCGGTTCCGAAGAACCGCTCGTAAAAAGAAGTATGAGTGCGATGAACACAGACAGCTTCTAACCGCCTGGGTTAAATTTAGTGCGAATGTGGAAAATTAGCAAACCAAAACTTATCTGTAGTATTTCATTGCCTTTCGAGCTTCTCTTTCAAGCTCCCTTCTTTTTATTGTTTCTCTCTTATCGTACTTCTTCTTACCTCTAA
>CAYMRE010000157.1:0-1873 GCA_964392755.1 uncultured archaeon | reverse complement strand
CAATATCTGCAATCCTTGAAGGAGCAATCAGACCAGCGTTTATTCCAAAATACTCTGCAGGATTGATCGTGCACATCTGTAAAGCCTTTATCGGATCAACACCTTCTTCAACAGCCCTCCTGTAGCAGTAATCTAAGTATCCTTTCTCCATCAAATCCCTAACAGTTCTGTCTCCATCCGTTACAAGCATAGTCCAGCGGTTTCCAAGCTTTGCAACGCTTAGGAGGGATTCCAAGTTCCTCGCAACGGAACCCTCTCGAATCATTACTCTCATTCCCAATCTGAGCTTCTCCATTGCCTCCTCCTCATCAATGCATTCGTGGTCCGAGCATATTCCGGCTGAGATGTATGCGTTCAGCTCCTTACCTCTAAGCATGGGACAGTGCCCGTCTACAATTTTCCCCCTATCCTTAGCAACCGCAACCTTCTTCAAAACCTCTTCATCGCAGTTAACAACACCGGGATAGTTCATCACCTCAGCCAAACCTATCACGTTCTCCCATTCAAGTATTTCAGCAACGTCTTCAGCAGTTATAACTGCTCCAGGTGTTTCGAGAGGTGATGAGGGAACACAGGAGGGTACTTCGAAGAACACCTTGAGCGGAGTGGTTTTTGCTTCTTCAATCAGGACCCTTATGCCATCCTTACCCAAAACGTTCGCAATCTCGTGAGGATCTGCAACAACGGAAGTGTTTCCTCTCGGAACAACCAATCTTGCAAACTCGGTAACACTCAACATCGACATCTCCAAGTGCGTATGCCCGTCGATTAAACCGGGAACTGCGTAAAGTCCATTTGCATCGATCTCTTTGATTCCTTCGTAACTACCGATTCCGGCAATCTTATCACCACAAATCGCTATGTCAGCTTTGATGAACTCCTCAGTCAAAACATTCACGATTTCGGCATTCTTTATAACCAAATCCGCCTTTTTTCTACCAGAAGCTACATCTATCAGCTTCTTTAGCTCTTCAACTTGCATGATTATAAGAAGTAATCAAAATATATGACGTTTGTGAAATCAGCAATCCTTCAAAACTTCTTCAACGACTGAAGGATCTACTTTCAGATTGAACCTCTCCTCCAACTTTCTGGCAATCTCTTCCGCATTTCCTTCTTCCTCAAGCTTCACTATGAGATCTTTGACGTCCTCGTAAAGACTCCAAGGATACACAATCCAAGCCCACTCACTCATCTCTCTCGCATAGTAATCTGGAACGAATTTGGACGTGTGCTTGAAGTCTATTACGGCAGTTCTAACCTCTTTAGCGTTCTTCTCCCTTACATGCTGAGCAACTATCTCCACAGTTTCACCCGTGTCCGCAACATCATCCACAACCAGAACGCTCTTCCCAGTAAGATCAACCGTGAGGGGTTGCGTTATCTTGGCTTTACCGGTTACAGTCGCGACTATCCCCCAGTGCTCCGCTTTGACGCTGTAGAGTTCTCTGATCAGCAAAAAGTCTGCCAAAATCCTTGCAGGAACCCATCCCCCCCTTGCAACGGCTACTATAGCATCTGGCTTAAATCCTGAATTCTTGATCTTTCTTGCAAGCTCTCTACAAAGCTCGTAGACCTCCTGCCAGCTGTACTGAACGCACTTGAACATCGTTCGCAAAGCTCAAACCAGTTTATTTAACCCTTTCTAAAGTTGCAAAAGTTTTAAAAACCCCACAAACCTAATGCGATCAAGCCCGGGTGGTGTAGCCCGGCCCATCATGCGGGCCTGTCGAGCCCGCGACCCGGGTTCAAATCCCGGCCCGGGCGTACCTAACCATGTTAAACGCACGGGGACAAACTTGGACGCCTTATATACCTCTTCTCAGAAAGACAACAACGTGAATCCAAAAGTCATCGTAGACATGAATAAATG
>CAYMRE010000156.1:0-1876 GCA_964392755.1 uncultured archaeon | reverse complement strand
CATGAGGGTAATGGTTTGCGGATCGATAGGTTACGGTCATAAGGAAGAGATAAAGAGGATTCAAGAAATTTTGAAGCGGGAGGGTTTCGAAGTTTTGGATCAGTTCGAGCACGATTACAGTCACGTTGATGATTTCAGAGACAAGGAGGAGCTTTGTGGGGAGATAGTTAAGAAGGATTTGGAACTTTGCGAGAAGGCTGATGTTATCGTTTTAATTGCAAAACATCCAAGTTTCGGGGCGATGGCGGAAGTCGTGATTTCGGCTATGAAGGGTAAGCCAGTGGTAGCTTTTTGCCCTGAGAAGGTCAGATCCCCTTGGCCGATTTACTTCGCAAGCAAAGTGGTTAAGAGTGAGGAGGAGCTTGTAAGGGCTTTAAAGGAGATTGAAACTCCCATAAGGACAATCCCAAACGTTTACTCTGATCATGAAGCCGAGTTCACATACACGAAATTCACGTGCATCTGCCCAGTCACGGGTTTAAGGGATGTTGGGACGATTAAAATTAGGTACAAACCCAAGGACAGGATTTTGGAATACGAGTCGCTCGATTCCTACTTTAAATCGTTTGCAGACAAGAAGATGCACCACGAGGCTGTGGTTTGCAAGGTTTTCAACGACATCTATCAAGCTCTAAAGCCAGAATGGCTTGAGGTTGTTGCTGAGTTTGAAGAGAGGAGCGGTGTTAAAGCTGTTATTAGGAAGAGAGCATGAGTTCGCACGATAGAGATCACGTTGAGAGAGTTGTAAAATTGGCAGTTTACATTGCCAGAAGGGAAGGAGCAGATGTTGAAGTCGTGAAAAAGTCAGCGGAACTCCACGACATAGCAAGAGACAAGCCGAACCATGCGATAGAATCTGCAAAGCTTGCGAGGGAGATTTTGAGGAAAGAAGGTTACGATGAAGAGTTTATAGAGAGGGTTGTGCACTGCATCGAAGCACACTCATTCTCTTCAGGCGTTGAACCCAAAACGCTCGAAGCTAAGGTTTTGAGTGATGCTGACAAGTTGGATGCGATTGGAGCTATAGGGATTGCAAGAGCATTCATTTTCAGCGGAGAGAAGGGCAGATCGATCGAAGAAACTCTAAAGCACTTCGAAGAGAAGTTGCTCAAGCTCAAGGACTTGCTCTACACGAAAACGGCGAAAGAATTAGCTAAAGAGAGACACGAGTTTTTGGTCAAGTTCTACGAGCAGATTAAAAAGGAATTAAAGTTCTGCGATGAGATATGAAGGTCGTTAGATTCTGCCTTAGCCTTCTCCCTCTCATGATAACATCGGGCATGTTCTACTCGATCCTGCCGATATACATATCCAAAGAGTTGAATGCGAGCGAGATGGAGGTAGGTTCTCTTTTTACGACTGGAGCACTTACGGGAGCTATCGTATCCATAGCCGTCGGAAAGATTTCCGATGCTATTGGCAGGAAAAGCATGATTGTTCTCTCTCAGATATTCTTCGGCTTGGTTATGCTTCTCTATTCCATAATTAGCGATTACGTCTTTGCCTATCCAATTCACGTGCTCGAAGGCTTTGCGTGGGCTACTTTGGGAGTGAGTGCTCCAGCATACATTGCGGATGTGAGTGAAAGGAGAGGAGAGAGCTTGGGAGTTTACAACACCGTAGTCCACGTAGGATGGGTTATCGGACCAGTATTGGGCGGTTTTTTGGCTGAGTTCTTCGGTTTTAGGATTATGCTGAGAATAGCCTTTGTTATGATAATACTCGGCTTGATTTTGACTGTTAGGGAGGCTTAAATTTAATATTTAGGTGTTCTATTCTTTACCTCAATACTTCTGATGAATAAATTGGTCAGTAATTGAAGGATGAGTATTTTCCGATAGGCAAAGAATAGTATCCCGACTCAATAATGATAAAA
>CAYMRE010000155.1:0-1881 GCA_964392755.1 uncultured archaeon | reverse complement strand
AAGTTGCACTTCGTTTTTAAACATTCCACCTAACTCCTTTCGTGAAAGTTGCAATACTCGACGGTTACGTGGATGAGCCATCCTGCTTAGGAGTTCCGCCGTACGTATCTCCTTATCCGAGATACATCTACGGAATGCTCAAGCACTTTGGAGTCAATCCGAGATACTTTACGATCGATCAGATCAGGGGAAGGGAGTTCGAGCTTGAGATTTTCGATTTGGTAGTTGTTATAGCGGGAATAGCAGTTCCGGGTAAGTATTTGGGTGGTAATCCCCTATCCCTTAGGGATTTGAAAAATTTGGCGAGTTTGAAAGTTGAGAAGGTTCTTGTAGGTCCAATAACGCTCGAAATAGATGACAAAGATAGAAGATACTTGGAGGAGTTCTACGAGATAGTGGATTATCCGTTTGAGCGAAAACTGCTCGAACTCTTAGCCAAGAGGTTTAAAGAGGATGTAGAGGTTGTTAAGGGAAGGGACTTTATAAACAGGTTTGCTCTGCTTGGTGCGGAAGTTGTGAAACAGCATCCCGATTTCCCTTACGTGATTTGCGAGATCGAGACTTACAAGGGTTGCTATTGGAGGAGATGTTCATTCTGCATAGAGAGATTCCATAAGCTCGAGATGAGATCGCCAAGTGGTGTTATAGCGGAGATAAAGGCTCTCTACGACAATGGCGTCAGATACTTCAGACTGGGGAATCAGACCGATTTCTTCACATACATGGCAGATTTCAGATACGACGTACCTAAGCCCAATCCAGAATTCATGAAAGGTTTTCACAGAGCTATATGGGAAAATTGTCCACGCATAAAGACTTTGCATCTGGATAACGTCAATCCAAAGACTATTGCGGTTCATCCCGAGGAAAGCAGGGAGATCATCAAAACGATCGTAACATATCAGACACCGGGAAATATCG
This sequence comes from uncultured archaeon, assembly GCA_964392755.1. Taxonomy (GTDB): domain Archaea; phylum Halobacteriota; class Archaeoglobi; order Archaeoglobales; family Archaeoglobaceae; genus Archaeoglobus_B. The sequence continues at coordinate 960 of CAYMRE010000155.1, read as the reverse complement.
GGGCTATGGGATTGGAGAGTGCAGATGAGAGAGTTGTTAGGGAAAATAACCTGTGTGCAACGCCGGAGGAGGTTAAATTTGCTATAAGACTTGTGAATGAGTATAGAAGCGTGGGGTACAACGGTTTGCCGTGCTTTTTACCCGGGATAAACTTTGTGATAGGTCTGAAGGGAGAAACAAAGAGGACTTTCGAAAAGAACTACGAGTTCTTGAAGGAACTTCTCGAGGAGGATCTGTGGGTAAGAAGGATAAACATAAGACAGGTTAAGATTTTCAGAGGTACTCCAATGGAGAGTTTGGGATACAAGAACGTTGTAAAACATAAGAAGTATTTCAAGGTGTTTAAAGAGAAAGTCAGGAAGGAGATAGACAGGGAGATGCTTAGAAGGATAGTTCCTATAGGTAGGAAGTTAACTGACCTGAGATGCGAACTCAGGAAGGGTAAGATTACTTTTGCGAGGCAGATCGCAACGTATCCCCTGCTTGTTGGGATTGTTGGAGAGTACGAGAGAAACACGATTCTGGATGCGAGGGTTGTGGATTACGGTCAGAGATCAATTACAGCCGTACCTATTCTAAATCCCAACACTGCTAAGCTCTATCAGCTCGAAGCTGTTCCGGGTATAGGCAAAACCCTAGCTGGAAAGATCGTTGCGAACAGACCCTACAGTAGTTTGGACGATTTGAAAATTGTTTTGGGTGACGTTTTTGATAAGGTAAGGCACTTCTTCGAAATTTGAGCGAAACGTTTTTAATCACTTCAGCTTCATAGGAAGCAGAGGGCCGGTAGCTCAGCCTGGTAGAGCGTCGCCTTGGCATGGCGAAGGCCTGGGGTTCAAATCCCCACCGGTCCACTCCCAAACCTGCTTCATGCAACGCTATAAGTTCAATAATCTTTGGTTCAATGAGATCGGCAATAGTGCAGTTACGAGCTTTGGCAATTTCCTTCAAACGCTGATA
>CAYMRE010000154.1:0-1910 GCA_964392755.1 uncultured archaeon | reverse complement strand
GTGCCAAGGTAATTCTCGGGTTTTAGCAACTCTTCAAGCTCCTCCTTTGTGAAATACCTCATAATTCTATCGTCCTTCAGCAACTCCTCAAGCAAACTTGTCTTGTTCGCATAGGCTCTCATGGCAATCTCCCTAACAAGCTCGTGTGCTTTTTGCCTACCCATGCCCTTCTTCGTTAAAGCCAACATCACAGCCTCGCTCATGTTCAAGCCTCTAACCCTCTCCAAATTCTCCCTAATCCTGTCTAAATCCAAGCTGAGCCTTCCTACAACCCTGATCATCTTGGTAAGAATGTGATCTGCCAAAACCGTAGCTTCTACAAGAATTATTCTCTCAGCGGAAGAGTTCGTCAAATCCCTCTCCTCCCAAAGTACAGCACTCTGATGCATCGGTTCAACGAATCCCCTGATTACTCTCGCAATCCCGCAGATATTTTCACAGTCGATCGGATTCCTCTTGTGAGGCATGGTAGAACTACCGACTTGCTTTTCACCAAACTCCTCCATAACTTCCCCAACTTCCCCTCTCTGAAGTATTCTGAAGTTTGTCGCCATCTTCTCAAGCGTTGTGGCTAAATTGGCTAAGAATTCGATGTATTCGCAGTAGTGATCTCTCGGAATTATCTGAGTTGATATTATCGCTGGTTTCAAGCCTAAGAGCTTCATTACCTCTTCTTCAATCTCAAAACCGTCTTTTCCGAATCCAGCCTGAGTACCAACCGCACCGCTCATCTTTCCAACTAAAAGGCGATCTTTGATCTGTTGAAGTCTTATATAGTGCCTCGCAAGCTCTGAAGCCCAGACTGCAAACCTGAAGCCGTAGGTTGTTGGTAGAGCAGGCTGACCGTGAGTTCTCCCTAAACAAACAACATCCTTATACTCTAAAGCCTTCTCACAGACGAGTTTTATCAACTTCTTCAGCTTGAATTCGAGGATTTTTACCGAATCCCTCAGCTGAGTTGCTACAGCCGTGTCAGTTATGTCGTTTGAAGTTGCACCGAAATGCACCCACCTCGCAACATCTTCATCGACAACCTCACTTATAGCCTTAACGAGAGCCATCACATCGTGCCTGATTTCCCTCTCAATCTCCTTCACCCTTTCGGGAGTAACCTTTAAAGCCCGCTCCTGAGCCTTTTTAACCTTCTCTTCATCGATGTAACCCTTCTTGGCTAAAGCCCTCAGCAAAGCGATCTCAACCCAGATCATCCTCTTAATCTTGCTTTCTTCACTCCAAATCCTCTTCATCTCCGGAGTTCCGTAACGGTAGTCTATGGGATGGACTATCATAACCGTCGTTGGTCGTGAAATAATTTAAAATCGTTTATGACATTTTTCCAAAAGATTTATTTTTGGAAAAATTAAGGGTTGTGGTATGATCGTGTCAATGGATTCGCAGGGAAGAATATACATCCCATCTCAAGTACGGAAAAAGATAGGATCAAGGAAGTTCGAATTGACGGTTGAGGGAGACAAGATCGTTTTAAAACCGATTAAAAGGAAGATTGAGAAGTACTACGGAATCGTCAAAGTTGACAGGCATTTAACGGTGGATGAAATGGAAGAAAGAGCGGAGGAGTTGACACTCAGAGCCGTAGGGGATGAGCTATGATATACGTAGACGTTAACGTGATTTACTACTACTTAACCGCTCATCCAGAATTTGGTGAAAGGGCAAAAAGGCATTTGGAAGAGTTAAACGATCTATGTACATCCGCCTTAACAGTCTGGATACTATACGTTCTAACGAAGTTGAGAAACGTTTCAGAGATTCTTGAAGATATTGGTGTAATGATTTTACCTCTAACCCAAGACGTGCTGAAGTTTGCGATAGAGTTTGAAAAACTCAGCTTTGAAGATGCTATACACTATGCAACGATGAAACTGAACGGAATAAATAAAATTCTCTCA
>CAYMRE010000153.1:0-1942 GCA_964392755.1 uncultured archaeon | reverse complement strand
TTTTTATAATTCAAAATGTTCGAGAAGTCCAAAAATCGTGGAATGGACGTCCTTTCCGAAATTACGTTGAATAACTCCGATATAAGGTGTATCTTGCAAATTCAACGGTGAACGAGTGTAAGGAATATCAAAAGCACTTGAAACAGCAAACTTAAAACACTTAAATAATTCACGTCAAGCTGTGGAGGAGGTGAAATCTTGCTCGGCAGGGTCTTGAGCGTTGTCTTGGCTGTATCCATAATTTACTTTGTCATGATGAAGTTCGGTTTGAATACGCAGTACGTTCCATTTGCACTCGCATTCTATTTAGCTTACGAGCTATCGTTTAAGATTCGAAAGTTTAGATCGATCTTCTTGGCATTTGCAACCTTCTTTACAGCGAAGGTTGTATTTGAAAACGTTCCACTACCGATAGAGATCAACGAGCTTTACCTGCTACTCTTCTTAGTTTTCATCTCCTTAGCTTGGGTAGATTTCGGTCAACCCTTTACAGCTTCAATAGGGCTGATAATTTCCGCTTTGTTCGGCTACCTCATGCTTCCAAACTACTACTTCGTAATAGTCCTACCCATACTTGCAGTTGCACTAACAACACTCCCCTCGTTTAGGTATGAGGGTGTACTGGCTTGGAGGGGGTTTGCCTTAGCGGTTTCAATAATTTTGGCAGTCTACGTGCTAATAAGACCGCTTTTGAGTGATAGACCCGGAATTGTAAGCCTGTTCGACTGGATCATAGTTTTGGGGATTGCTCTGAAGGCGTTTTCGAAGGTGAGGTTTGAGAAGGCTGAGGTTGTTGAAGAGGAGGTTAAAGGATTTAAAGAGATCGCAGAAACTTTGGATGAAGCGGTTGAAAGATTCTTAAAGTACGGTGACAAGACTCCTCTTGTGGTAGCACTTTCAAAACTTCTGAGCGACTCTTTAAGTTTTGAGAAGGTTTGCGAAGTAATAAGACCGCTTATGGAGTATCGGGATTTAAGGATTCCAAAACCAGCTTTCAGATGGGAGGTTGAGAGGATTGAGAGGAGAAATCTTGAAAGACGTAGGAGGGTTGTTGAGGAGATAATGAGAGGTGTAAAGACATGATCTGCGATAGGATAATTGATGCCGTTTGCGGAATATACGTCGGTGACAGAAGTCTGGTTGAGAAGGTTTTAGCGTGCTGTCTCTGCAACGGAAACATTCTCTTTGAGGACTATCCGGGTTTGGGAAAAACTCTACTTGCGAAGGTCTTTGCAAGGGTTATAGGTGCGGATTACAAGAGGGTTCAGTTTACGCCCGATTTACTGCCAAGCGATATAATAGGTACGAACGTTTGGAGAGGTGACCGTTTCGAGTTTGTGAAAGGCCCCATATTCACAAACGTGCTTTTAGCGGATGAGATAAACAGGAGTCCGCCAAAGACGCAGTCAGCTTTGCTTGAGGCTATGGAGGAGAGGCAGGTTACCGTTGAAGGTAAGACGTACAAACTTGAGGAACCGTTCTTCGTCATAGCGACACAGAATCCGATAGAGCAGGAAGGAACCTATCCCTTACCAGAGGCACAGCTCGACAGGTTCCTGATGAGGTTAAAACCCGGCTATCCAAGGGATGTTGAGGAGGAGATGGAGATTTTGAAGAGGAGAATAGAGTGGATGAAGGACGATCCTACGGAAGATGTGAAGCCCGTAGTTGATTTGAAAACGTTTAGGGAGATGCAAATGTCCGTAGAAAGGATTTACGTTGAGGAGAACGTTCTCAGGTACATAGTTGAGATCGTTAGGGCTACGAGAGAGCATGAGTACGTTGAAGTTGGGGCAAGCCCAAGAGGATGTTTAGCATTGTTAAAGGTTTCAAGAGCTTTAGCGTTCATAGACGGTAGGGATTACGTGATTCCCGATGATGTTAAGAGAGTGGCTGTTGACGTCTTAGCACACAGGATAATATTGAAGGTGGAGTATGCCGT
>CAYMRE010000152.1:0-1958 GCA_964392755.1 uncultured archaeon | reverse complement strand
TGTGACGTTCTCAAAAAACGTCTTCATTCCCCTCACCCGAACATGCAGAAACAGGTGTGCTTACTGCGGTTTTAGAAAGAACGATTACAAGCTCATGAAACCGTATGAGGTTAAATCCCTTCTGTTAAAAGCTAAAAATGCTCTCGAAGCTCTGTTCACATTCGGTGAGAAACCCGATGTTTATGCGAAATTCAGAGAAAACCTCAAAAAGTTAGGCTATAACTCGTTCATCGAATACGTTAAGGATATGAACAAGTTAGCCGTTGACATGGGTTTCTTACCCCACACTAACGCTGGGGTTTTGAGTTACAGCGAATTGAAGATTCTAAAGCCTTACAACGCAAGCATGGGTCTTATGCTTGAACAAGCGGTGGAGTTGGAGTGTCATGCTGAAAGCCCGGGAAAGAATCCTGAGGTTAGGATTAAAACTATAAAGGATGCTGGAAAGCTGAAGATACCGTTTACAACCGGAATTCTTGTCGGAATTGGAGAAAGCGAATACGATCGAGCTTATTCGCTTGAAGTTATTGCTGAAATTCATGCAAATTACGGACACATCCAAGAGGTGATAATTCAGAACTTTTCACCCAAACCGAACACACCCATGGCAAATTGGAAACCTCCGAGCTTGGAAGAGATGCTGAAAACCGTTAAGATGGCGAGAGAAATATTGCCAAATGATGTGACCATCCAGATACCTCCCAATCTCGTCAGCGATGTTACGCCGTTTTTGAAGGTTGGTGCAAGGGATTTGGGCGGAATTTCGGAGGTCACGCCAGACTACATAAATCCAGAGCATCCCTGGCCCTCAATTAATTGTTTGAAGAATGTTTTGGAGCGGAACGGCTTCGTTTTGAGGGAGAGGTTGCCGATTTATCCGAAATACGTCAGGTTGGGGTGGTTTAGCGATGAAATTGCAGAGCTTATTAAGCTCAACTCGGATAGAGAGGGCTTTAGAAAGGCTTAGAGATTTGCTCGCAAACCCCTTTGAAACGTTTGCAAAAGCCGATGAGCTTAGGAGGAAAGTTGTTGGAGATGTTGTTACGTTTGTAGTCAACAGGAACATAAACTTCACGGACATCTGCGTTGGAAACTGCAAGTTCTGCAGTTTTAGAAATCGAAGGCGTTACCTTCTTACGCTTGAGGAGATCAAGGAGAAGGTTAGAGAAGCTGTCGAATACGGTTGCACGGAAGTCTGTATTCAGGGTGGATTGTACCCCAATGCGGATTTAAACTTTTACAAGTCGATAGTTGAGGCTGTTAGAGAGGTTAGCGAAGATATACACATCCACGCCTTCTCTCCAATGGAGATTCACCACATGGCTGTAAATAGCGGTTTGGATGTTAGAGAAGTTTTGAAGGAGCTAAAGTCGGCAGGTCTTAACTCTATTCCGGGAACATCTGCCGAGATTTTGGATGACGAAATTAGGAAGGTGATCTGTCCGAGGAAGATAAGCACGGAACGCTGGATCGAGATTGTAACCACAGCCCATCGTTTGGGAATCCCATCCACATCAACCATGATGTTCGGGCATATAGAAAGTTGGGAGCACAGGCTTAAGCATATGTTGATAATTAAGGAGATTCAGAGGAGAACTGGTGGATTTACGGAGTTCATACCCCTTCCGTTCATGCACAAGAACAACGAGCTTGGAAAGATTGCAAAGCCGAGTTCTGGCTTTGAAGATTTGCTCATGATAGCCGTTTCGAGGCTCATCCTTCATCCAGAGATCAAGAACATTCAGGCTTCTTGGGTCAAGCTGGGCTTAAAGTTGGCTCAAGTTGCTTTGTGCGTAGGTGCAAACGATTTAGGCGGAACTTTGATAGAGGAAAATATCTCAAGGCTTGCAGGCTCTGAAAGTGGCGAGTTCCTGCCTAAGGAGGAAATAATTGAGCTAATAGAAGGTGTAGGAAGAATTCCAAAGCAGAGAGATACGCTGTATAGGATTGTAGATTAG
>CAYMRE010000151.1:0-1999 GCA_964392755.1 uncultured archaeon | reverse complement strand
ATGAAATTTGGTGAATTCGGGGGGATGTTCGTTGCTGAAACTCTCGTTCAACCTTTAAAGGAGCTTGAAAAAGCTTACAACGAGCTTAAAGATGATGAGAAGTTTAAAGCCGAGCTTGATTACTATTTGAAGAACTACGCTGGAAGACCAACACCACTGTATTACGCTAAAAATCTAACCGAGAAGATTGGAGGAGCTAAGATTTACCTCAAACGTGAGGATTTGCTCCACAGCGGTGCTCACAAGATAAACAACACGATAGGTCAGGCTTTACTTGCGAAATACATGGGTAAAACCCGTTTAATCGCTGAGACTGGGGCTGGGCAACATGGTGTTGCGACGGCAATAGCTGGAGCTTTGCTCGGTTTAAAAGTGGATGTTTACATGGGTGCTGAGGATGTTGAGAGGCAGAAGATGAACGTCTTTAGGATGAGAATCTTAGGTGCAAACGTCATACCAGTTGAGAGCGGGACTAAGACTTTGAAAGACGCAATAAACGAGGCTTTAAGGGATTGGGTTGCAACGTTCGAATACACTCACTACCTGATAGGCTCGGTTGTTGGTCCTCATCCCTACCCCACCATAGTCAGAGATTTCCAGTCGGTAATCGGTAAGGAGACGAAGAAGCAGATTTTGGAGGTTGAAGGTTGTTTGCCCGATGTAATCGTTGCGTGTGTAGGTGGCGGTAGCAACGCTATGGGAATATTCCATCCGTTCGTAGAAGACAGGAAAGTCAAGCTTGTAGGTGTTGAAGCTGGCGGGAAAGGTATTGAGACTGGCAAACATTCAGCTTCGCTCTGCGCTGGCAAAAAGGGAGTTCTGCACGGGATGCTGAGCTACTTCTTGCAGGATGAGGATGGGCAGATTTTAGATACTCACAGCGTTGCACCTGGTTTGGATTATCCCGGCGTGGGTCCGGAGCATGCGTATCTGAAGGAGATTGGAAGGGCTGAATACGTAACGGTAACAGATGAAGAGGCTCTGAAAGCCTTTTTAGAGCTTTCGAGGACTGAAGGAATATTACCAGCTTTAGAATCCGCTCACGCCTTAGCTTATGCAATGAAGATTGCAAAAGAGATGAGCAGGGATGAAATAATTGTTGTAAACCTTTCGGGAAGGGGAGACAAGGATTTGGACATTGTCATGAGGGAGGTGGGATTTTGATTCGAAAGCCCTCTCTGATAACTTATATTACGGCGGGAGACCCGAACGTTGATGCAACTTTAGAATTCCTCGAAATTCTTTCCAAATACAGCGAGGTAATTGAATTGGGAATTCCGTTCAGCGATCCGATGGCTGACGGTAAAACTATTGAAAAATCTCATTACAGGGCTTTGAAGGCTGGAACTAAGGTGAAAGATGTTTTTAGGGTTGTTGAAGAGTTTAAAGACAACCATAGGACTCCGATAGTCCTCATGACGTACTACAATCCCGTATTTGTAAGGGGTTTGGATAATTTCATTGGAACTGCCAAAGATAGCGGTGTGGATGCTATGCTCGTCGTTGATTTGCCTATAGAGGAAGCTGACGATTATTTGAGCGTTTGTGAAAAGTACGATATGAAAACCGTATTTTTAGCTTCTCCGAATACTCCAAACGATAGGCTTAAGGCTATAGACGAAGCTAGCTCTGGCTTCGTTTACTTGGTGTCTCTTTACGGAACTACGGGTGCAAGGGATAGGATTTCGAGTTTGGCTTTCGATTTGGTTAAAAGGGCTAGGAGTGTTTGCGTTAAGCCTTTGGCTGTGGGTTTTGGTGTTTCAAAGGCTGAGCATGTTAGAGAGCTTTTGAAGGCTGGTGCCGATGGGGTTGTCGTTGGAAGTGCCATAGTTAAGCTGATAGAAGAGTTCGGCGAAAAAGCGGGAGATAAAATTGAAGAGAAGTGTAGAGAACTCAGAAAGGGGCTTTATGACTAATCTTTCTCCTTAAACCGTTTTATCAGACCGAATATTCCGTGTGGCATCTTCAGTATCAAAACTATCAGCATCGCGTAGATTAT
>CAYMRE010000150.1:0-2031 GCA_964392755.1 uncultured archaeon | reverse complement strand
TCTCTTAGAGCCTCATCACCGTTGTGTATATCCATCTGATAACTCCTTCTGTCTCCAAACTTGTATCCACTATCTGCAGCCTCTCTAAAGGGCGAGTAGAAGCTTGAAGCGTATTTGGCTGAGTAGCTCATTATCGCAACATCGGTGTAGCCAGCATCGTCTAAGGCATTCCTTATGGCTTTAACCATCCCGTCCATCATGCCCGATGGAGCTACTATGTCGGCACCGGCTTCAGCATGGCTAATAGCTATCTTACCTAAAATCGGCAACGTTTCATCGTTCAGAATCTTTCCATCTTTTACTATCCCGCAGTGCCCGTGTGTGGTGTATTCGCATAGGCAGACATCCGTTACTATAACAACATCTGGAAACTCCTTTCTTACAAGTCTGACAGCTTTTTGAATCACACCATTCCTGTCAAAGGCTGAAGAACCTATTTCGTCTTTGTACGACGGAATTCCGAAGAATATGAACGAATTTAAACCTAAATCCAAACAGCTTTCAACTTCTTTAACGACCCCTTCAACTGGGATTCTATAATACCCGGGCATCGAACGAATTTCCAAAGGCTTGGAGATGTTCTCATCAACGAATATCGGGACAATGAGATCATCTAAATCGACTTTAGCTTCTCTCACAAGCCTTCTTAACCTCTCCTGCCTTAACCTCCTCATTCTTACTGTCGGAAACAAACCCATCACCTCCGAAGATAGATTCGATTACGGGGAAGATGTTGAAGTTATTGTTTTTAGCGAGTTCTTTGAGTTTGAGGGTAGGGTAGCTGAGGAATTTTTTGATTAGGGAGTTAGCGAAGGATTCGAGTATTTCTATAGCGGATTCGTCGATGTTGTACTTAGCTTTCAGCTTATTGAAGGCTTCGATCACTTCTTCTCTCTTTACGGCTTCAGCCCTTCTGTACATAGCTCTTATAGCCTTCTTCGCTCTGAGAGCTTTCAAACTCTCCTCAAGCTGTTTTAACTCTTCGTCGATTATCTTTTCAGCCTTTTCAACCTCCTTCAATCTCTTCCTCAAATTCTCCTCACTCAACCTTCTCAAATCTTCTATCGTGTAAAGCCTCACACCTTCAACCTTGCAAACCTCTTCATCAACGTTTCTTGGAAGGGCTATGTCCAAGAAGACCTTGTTGGGTTTAGCCATGTCCTTGGTTATTATCGGATGGGTTGCGGAGGTAGCTGTGATTATTATGTCGCACAGATCGATATAGTCCTCAATTTCATCGAATCTTACAGCTTTAGCGCCAACCTCTTTAGCCAAATTCAAACCCCTCTTGTAAGTTCTATTTGCTATGTACAGCTCAACCTTTCCAGCCAAATGTCTCGCAACAACACTTCCCATTTCTCCCGCACCGATCAAAAGCACTTTCCTCCCATTTAATCCGACTTCCCTCTCCAAAAGCTCGATTCCTGCGGAAGCTATTGAAACCGATCCCTTGTTTATCCTCGTAAGCCTCCTAACCTTGGTTCCAACGTGAATAGCCTTTCTGAACACCAAATCGAGTATCTCCCCAATTCCACCGCAACTCTTGCAGACGTTGTAAAAGTATTTAACCTGACCCAAAATCTGATCCTCACCGACGATCATCGATTCCAAACCAGATGCAACCCTAAGAATGTGATTCAAGCAGTCTCTACCGGTGTAAACATCAAGAATTCTCTTGGGTACCCCCATCTCCTTAGCAAACTCGTATAGAAAATTTACGGTGTCTTTACCAACAACGTAAACCTCAACCCTGTTACACGTGAATAGGAGAGCGCACTCATCCACATTCGGATTTGACAAAACTCTACCGATAATCTCACAACAGTCACCGTGCCAAGCCTTCTCAATATCTTTAACTTTAGCCTTCTTGTGCGATATTACCAAACACGAAACTTCCATGAACCTCACCCGATCACAATGCTGTTTAATGTTTTCTATTTATCGACAACGTTTTAAAACTGAAGGTTCAAATTGAGATGCCGGGATTGCAGAGTGGTACTGCGCGGGCCTGGAGAGCCCGTGCCCTTCGGG
>CAYMRE010000149.1:0-2050 GCA_964392755.1 uncultured archaeon | reverse complement strand
CATGCTTGAGGTAGAAGGCGTTACAAAGAGGTTCGGAGCTTTGGTTGCTCTTGATAACGTATCGTTCAAGGTAGATGGTAAAAGGTTGGGGATCATAGGTCCGAACGGAGCCGGTAAAACAACCCTATTCAACGTTATTTCGGGCTTTCTCAAGCCGAATCGAGGAAGGGTCAGATTCAACGGAAAGGATATTACGGGCTTAAGACCGAGCAAGATTGCAGAAATGGGCTTAGTTAGAACTTTTCAGCTTCTCAAGGTCTTCAAAAGTTTGACCGTTCAAGAGAACCTTTCGATAGTAAGTGATGATTCGAAGGATTTGCTTGAGTTGGTCGATCTTTGGGAGAAGAGGAACGTCTTGGCTGGAAATTTATCGCAAGGTGAGATGAGAAAGCTTGGAATAGCCTTGGCATTAGCTAAAAAGCCTAAAATGCTTTTGCTCGATGAACCTTTCTCGGGTTTAAGTCCGATAGAATGCGAGAGTTTGATAGATGTTCTGAAGAACGTGAGAACGCCGATGGTCATGATAGAGCATAAGTTGGGGGAGTTGTTCGATTTGGTAGACAGGGTTGTCGTTCTGAACTTCGGTAAGGTTATATTCGAAGGAAAGCCCGAGGAGGCTATGAAGGACAGCAGGGTAGTTGAAGCCTATATCGGTGAAGATTATGCTTAGAACTGAGGATTTGAAAGCTTTCTACGGGAAAGCTCAGATACTGAACGGCGTGAATGTTAAGGTGAATAGGAACGAAGCGGTAGCGATACTGGGTCCAAACGGAGCTGGAAAAACCACGCTTATAAGGGCTATTTTGGGTTTGGTTGAGACGGAAGGAAGGGTTTTCTTCAACGGCACAGACATATCGAGCCTTAAGCCTCACGAGAGGGTTAGGTTGGGAATTGGAGTTTGTCCCGAGGGAAGGGGACTCTTTCCGAACATGACGGTTGAAGACAATCTTCTCTTAGCCGGTGACGATTTGGATTTGGCTTATTCGCTCTTTCCAAAGCTGAAGGACAGAAGAAATCAGTTGGTTAAGCAGATGAGCGGTGGAGAACAGCAAATGGTTGCGATTGCAAGGGCATTGATTTCAAAGCCGAAGGTTTTGATATTGGATGAGCCTTCGATGGGTTTAGCCCCTAAGGTTTTAAAAGAAATTGCGGGTGTGTTGAAAGAGATAAAAAACGACGTTTCAATTCTGATAGTCGAGCAGAACGTTAAGTTTGCCATGAGCTTTGCCGATAAAGGCTACGTTTTGGTTAAAGGATCGATAGTCAAGGAGTTTGAAGGTAGGGAAGAGGATATTGAGAAGTTGTACTTCACTTGAAAAACGAAAAATTACTCAGAACCTTTTAGCTCTCTTAGCCTTCTCTTTATCCTCTCAAGCTCCTGCTCTAAGTATCTTGCGTAGTCTTCGAGCATCCTGATCTCTTCCTCCTTCGTGGAATACTCTGGAGGGAACTCTGGGGGATACTCAGGATACTGGGACAGATACCACCAGCACCATCCTCTCCCTCTACCCCTACCAAACTTCCATCCCGGTCTCTCCCAAGGCGGGAGATCGCTCCAAGGTCCGTGCCCCGGATACCTCTTCCATCTCCACCACATAAACATCACCTCCTCAAAATATCCTCAACCTTATCCTTTATCTTTCTTCCTACAACCCTACAGGCATCAGGCGGAGCTTCACCCTTAGCTATTGCCAAGGCACACTGATAGCAGTTATCGTAACCGCAAGCACCACAATCCCTCTTCGGTAGTAGAGCGTAGATCTCCTGAGCCTTTTCAATAACTTCTGGCGATTCCCTTGCGAACAAGCTCCTGACGGCTGAGATGGGCTTTGAAATTATCTGCGATAGTCCGAAACCCGTACCAAAACCCATTCCCCAGCCTTTTCTACCCCAGCCTGCTCCTCTGCCCTTACCTCTACCACACCATCCTTTTCCTCTACCCCAACCCCGTCTTCTGCATCTACCCCAACCGTTCATCTTTGAAGGTTGAGCACAAATTATATAGTCTTTTCGGTCAGCCTAAAACTGAAAGTGTTTAAATCCACCATAC
>CAYMRE010000148.1:0-2054 GCA_964392755.1 uncultured archaeon | reverse complement strand
GAAGAGACAGTTTATGCAATCATCGATGTTAGAGTAACGTTAACGAGGGAGAAAAGCTACGACGACATAGCGAAAAGGATAGCTAAATTCCCCGAGGTGCATGCTGTTAGGCTTATAAGCGGTGATTACGATTTCCAAGTGGTCGTTAAGGGTAAGTCTCTCAAAGACGTGGCATTCTTCGTAGCTGAAAAGATTTCTACACTGCCAGAGGTAAGAGACACGTTTACGCACTTCGTCTTGAGGAGTTATAAGGAGGAGGGGGTCTTGCTCTTTAAGGATGAGGAGGACAGGAGGCTTGCCTTTGTCCCGTAAGGTAAGTGAGAGGGTTCAAGCCATACCTCCATCTGGAATAAGGAGGTTCTTCGAGTTAGTCATAGGTAGAAAGGACATAATAAGCTTGGGTGTAGGAGAGCCGGACTTTCCAGTACCTTGGAGTATTAGAGAGAGCATGATTTACTCCCTTGAAAAGGGCTGGACATCCTACACATCAAATATGGGCTTGAAGGAGCTTAGGGAGGGGATTGCGGAATATTACAAAAAGTTTGGAGTTGAAACTTGCGGAGAGAACGTTTTGATAACGACCGGTGTGAGTGAAGGGTTAGATTTAGCTTTAAGAGCAGTAATTAACCCCGGTGATGTTGTCCTAATTCCTGAGCCTTGCTACGTAGCTTACAAGCCATTAACGTTTTTGGCTTATGGAGAACCGATGAGTATTCCTACAGATCCAGATTTCAGGCTCAACTACGATATGCTTAAGCGGTATTCGAAGTTCGAGCCGAAGGTTTTAATCGTAAACTACCCGAACAATCCAACTGGTGTGACATACAGCAAAAAAGAGCTTGAAGAGATAGCCGATTTCGTCATAGAGAATGACATGATCGTTATAAGTGACGAAATCTACGCAGAGCTAACCTACAGAGGTAAGCACATCAGCATAGCGAGTTTGAACGGCATGGAGGAGAGAACAGTGATACTCAACGGTTTCTCGAAAGCTTATGCAATGACCGGATTCAGAATAGGTTACGCAATTGCTCCTGATGAGATAGTTCAAGCTATGACGAAAATCCATCAATATTGCATGCTCTGCGCCCCGATAACTTCCCAAATCGGAGCTTTGGAGGCTTTAAAGTTGAAAGAAGAGGAGATGGATAAGATCAGGGCTGAATACATGCGGAGGAGGAACTTCTTTATCAAGAGAGTTAGCAGGTTTTTGGAAGTGAAGATGCCCGAAGGAGCTTTCTACGCATTTCCGAGCATAAGAGAAACCGGCTTGAGCAGTGAGGAGTTTGCTGAAAGACTTTTGATCGAGAAGGGGGTTGCAGTTGTCCCGGGGAACGCCTTTGGAGAGTGTGGTGAAGGGTTTGTAAGGTGTGCTTACGCCGTGAGCATGGAGAAGTTGAAAGAGGCTGTTGAAAGAATGGAGGAGTTTGTAGAAAACCTTAAATCGGATTAAATTCAGACTACACTATGGACAAGTGGGCTGTTGTTGGTATAGCAGTCGGATTTCTATTCGGCTTTAACGGAATCGCAATGATATTCGACATGCTTGGTCGGGCTGTTAACGAGGTTCAAGCCCACTTAACTCAAGCCTCAACGCTGATTTTATTGGTAATTGCTGTAGCTTTGATAATCAAGGTAAGAATTTTGGCGTCTCTCCTCGTGGGCGCTATAATCGGTGCGATACTGAACTTTGTTCTCAAGGCTAACGGGATCGATGTAGTTGGGATCGTTTGGAGCGAGATTTTGAGGAATTTTAATATTCATCAAAGCATCGCATAGTTTTGCGGAGCTTTCAAAGCTGATTGCAAATTCTACATCTTTATGTTCTTTCTGTATTCTTGAAAACTTATCTCATAAGCCCCACAACTACTCCCTCTGGTCTTTTAATTGATCTTTCCTTTGCTCGTTTAAACAACTTATTCTATTGTTCTTTCTCCAGATAAATGAGTAGCAACCAAAAATTTAGTATCAGCAATTTATCTGAGAAGGGTTATCTAAGGAAGAAAGGGTGAATGGAAAATGAGAGTGAAAATGATCAAAATTAAGGCTAAGAA
>CAYMRE010000147.1:0-2066 GCA_964392755.1 uncultured archaeon | reverse complement strand
AAGCCAAAGAACAAGATATTCGGAAGGGGAGCTAATCGGTGTAAGAGATGCGGAAGGAAGAGGGGGTTGATTAGAAAGTACGGTATCTACCTCTGTAGGCAGTGCTTTAGGGAAGTTGCCAGTGAGTTGGGGTTTAAGAAGCTTTGGTGATGGCTATGAGCGTCGACACGCTTTCAAATGCCATGTCCGCAATAAAGAATGCGGAGAGAGTCGGTAAGGACAAGTGCGAGATAAAGCCCGCCTCAAAGCTTATCGGAAACGTCCTTAGAGTTATGAAGGAGCACGGCTACATCAAAGGCTTCGAGTACGTGGAGGATCATAAGGGTGGAATATACATCGTTGAATTGAGCGGTAAAATAAACGACTGCGGTGCAATAAGACCTCGTTATTCGGTTAAAAAGACAGAATACGAAAAATTTGAGAAGAGATTTCTGCCAGCGAGGGACTTCGGAATACTGATTGTCTCCACAACGCAGGGAGTTATGTCTCAGAAGGAAGCTATAGAGAGGGGACTTGGAGGGGTTTTGCTTGCTTACGTCTACTGAGGTGATTGCCATGATAGAGAGGATTGTAGAGATTCCAGAAGGCGTTGAAGTTTCAATTGAGGGGGACACAGCTAAAGGCTACGTCGTTACAGCTAAGGGACCTTTGGGTGAGAATTCAAGATTTCTGAAGTTCAGAGGAGTTTACATAGAAAAGGACGATGGAAAGGTAAGGGTATACGCAAATGAGGATAGGAGAAGGTTTAAGGCAATGGTTGGAACGTTTGCTGCGCATATCAGGAATTTGATTAAGGGTGTTAAGGACGGTTACGAGTACAAGCTCAAGGTTGTTTACGCTCACTTCCCCATAAAGTTGAGAGTTGAGGGTAACGAGGTTATCATAGAGAACTTCTTGGGTGAAAAGCATCCGAGGAGGGCTAAGATAGTTGGAAGGTCTCAAGTGGAGATAAGAGGGCAGGAAGTGATAGTCAAAGGGATCGATAAGGAGGAATGCGGTCAAACAGCAGCAAACCTCGAGCAGGCTACCAAGATAAAAGATAAAGACCCAAGGGTCTTCCAAGACGGTATCTACATCGTTGAAAAGCCTAAGTGAGGTGGTATCATGAACGAGATTAGAAGGTTACTGAAGGTTAGAATGAGACAGAAGGCAAGAAAACCGGAATTTAGGCATCCTTACGCTCATACGAAGCTGAGACTTAGGGATAAAAGCTGGAGGAGACCCAAAGGACTGCACAGCAAATGGAGAGAAAGGTATGGTGGTAAGTGGAGCGGTAGAATTCTCGTTAACATAGGATTCGGCTCTCCTAAAGCTGTCAGAGGTTTGCATCCCTCTGGGTACGAGGAAGTTCTGGTTTACAACGTCAAAGACTTGGAAAAGGTCGATAAGGAGAGGCAGGCTATCAGGATAGCTTCCTGCGTCGGAATGAAGAAAAGGCTTGCCATTGAGGAGAAAGCGAAAGAGCTTGGTATTAAAGTTTTGAACCCGTCACAGAGGTGATTATCATGGACTTGAGATTGCAGAGGAGGTTGGCTGCAGAGGTTTTGGAATGTGGAATGAACAGGGTTTGGTTCGACCCTACCGCCTTGGATGAAATCGCATCAGCCGCAACTAAGGATGACATAAGGGAGCTAATAGAGAAGGGATTAATAAAGAGGAAGCCTGTGAAGGGAGTTTGCAGGGTTAGGATCAACTACAAGAAGATGCAGAAGAGGAAAGGAAGAAGAAGGGGACACGGTAGCAGAAAGGGTAAGAAGACCGCAAGGTTGTCAAGGAAAGAGGCATGGATCATGAGAATAAGGGCTTTGAGAAAGAGGTTGAGAGAACTTAGAGACAAGGGCGTTATTGACAGAAGAACGTACAGAATGCTGTATTTGAAAGCCAAGGGAGGAGAGTTTAGGAGCGTATCTCACCTAAACGCTTATATAGAGCAGTTGCTATCGAGGTGATCACATGGCTAAAGGTCCCAGATATAAGGTTCCCTACAGGAGGAGGAGAGAAGGAAAGACGAATTACAGAAAGAGACTCAAGCTACTCCTCTCAAGAAAGCCAAGGTTAGTTGTCAG
>CAYMRE010000146.1:0-2104 GCA_964392755.1 uncultured archaeon | reverse complement strand
GCAACACTTATTGCACTTATAGACTTTTCAATCGTATCGGTTGCAATCACCCTTTTCACTCCAGCATTAAATAGCCTATTCAAAGCATCTCCGGCCAAGACTGCATGAACACACGCGCATTCAACCGATTTTGCACCCAAAGCCTTGAGAACTTTCGTCGCTTCAACTATGGTTCCACCAGTCGAGATTATATCGTCAACTATCACAACATCTCTGCCTTTAACATCCAAACTCTTAGGCTTTATCTCAACCTTCTCCGCACTAATCCTTCTCTTCTCCAAGTAGTCGAATTCACATCCTGCATAGCTTGAAGCAACCTTAACCCTGTTTAGTGAACCTAAATCCGGTGAGATCATAACAACTTCCTTTCCCTTGTAGTACTCTCCTATTAAGGGCATTGCATCCACATCTACAAGCTTCTTGAAGTGGCTCTTGGCTTTCTCACTGTGGATGTTTACCGTTATAACCCTATCCGCATAGCTCTCTATCAGTTTAGCAACAGCCCTAATACTTACAGCCTCTCCCTCATTAAAAGCTCTATCCTGTCTCGCATAGCCCATGTAGGGTATTACAGCGGTTATATCTGTATTTGCAACCGCATCGAATATCAGCATAAGCTGAACCAAATCTTCGTTCGAGTTTATGCTCTGAACGACGACGGTTTCATCTTCCACACCTTCAACCCTTACGTACAATTCTCCATCGGGAAAAACCTTGTACGTAGTCTTTGCAAGTTCACAACCGAGCTTTTCTGCAATTCTCTTAGCTAAGAGTGGTGAGGATTTCCCAGCCACAACTTTCATGGAATCAATTCGTCAAGATTTTAAAAACGTTTACCGATTCCTTGCGGGAAAGTAATATAACTTCGTGTGAACTTTGTTCATGCTTTCAACTCTCGATCTGATAGCTCTAATCGTATTTATCATCTGTTTCGCAGGTTATCACTGTCTATACCTCTTACTCGTCGAGAGGTATCCCAAAAGAGCGGTTAAGGCTTACGTTAGAATTCTGAGAGAAAAGAGCATAGCCAACCTGCTTGAGAGGGAGGAGTACGATACACTAATCCAACAGTTGAGGGATGTAATCATGGTCTGCAACGTCTTTGCCTCCTCTTCATTGATATTCGTGGGTTTACTTCTAAATCTCCTAATTAACATGGACAAGATAGTTCAAAATCTCAAAATTTTGGATACATCATCTTTCGAGTTCAAGGTAATATTCATCGTTGCAATTCAAACTCTCTCGTTCATGTTCTTCGTATCGTCCATAAGGTATTACAGGATGCTCAGTCTTCTTGTTGCAACTCCCCCCGAAGAGATAATCAGACTACTTGGAATCACCGCAGAGAAATTCTATGCGCAACTGCTCGACAGGGGTTGTACATACTACACGCTTGGGAGTAGAGGTCTACTTTACAGTATGCTTTCTTTCTCATGGCTTATAAATCCAATAATCTTCATCGTGCTGACATCCATCACAACGATCCTGCTCGCAAAGTATAGGGATTTTACAAAGCTTCAAGAGGTTTAAACGAACATCTGCTTCGGTGGCTGTTTGACGGGTCTCTTGATTTTCTCAATTGCCTTGACCAAATCTTCCGTTTCTATGTAATCCCTCTCCTCAGCGATAGCCCTATGCAAAGCGGACTTTATAACCTTCTCAACCAAATCTCTACCGCTGAATCCTTCAGTCATTTCAGCTATCAACCTTAGATTGGCTCTAACTTTCAGCGGGAAGTCCCTGAAGTTGTTCTCAAGTATCTTGAGTCTTTCCTCCAAGCTTGGTAGCGTAAACTCAATCTCCTCTTCAAACCTGCTTCTTATCGAAGGATCGAGTAGCTCGATTCTGTTTGTAGCTGCGATCGTGCAAATTCCTTCGTTCTTCTCAATTCCATCCAACTCCGTAAGCAGTGCATTTACGACTTCGCTGACATCTCCCCTCAAATCCTGATAGCTCCTATCTAAAGCGATCGAGTCGAATTCATCCAAAAACACTATGCAAGGTGCGACTTGCCTCGCCCTCTCGTAAAGCTCGTGAATTCTCCTTGCACCATCTCCAACATGCTCACCTATCAGCTTCGTCGATTTCACAGATATGAACGGGA
>CAYMRE010000145.1:0-2114 GCA_964392755.1 uncultured archaeon | reverse complement strand
ACACACGACAACATGCAAGCGATAAGAGATCTAATTGACGCTTTGAAATCCGAGAGATTCGACTTCGTCGTGCATGCGGGAGATATAATCGCTCCGTTTG
The DNA here is from genome assembly GCA_964392755.1 of uncultured archaeon. Classification (GTDB taxonomy): domain Archaea; phylum Halobacteriota; class Archaeoglobi; order Archaeoglobales; family Archaeoglobaceae; genus Archaeoglobus_B. Next base: position 2,014 of record CAYMRE010000145.1, on the reverse strand, counting down.
CAATGAAAGCTCTCAAGGATTTGGGGAAGAAGATTTACTTTGCTTTTGGGAACAACGATGGGGAAAAGAGGTTGTTGACAAAGATCGCAGAGGATAACGGGTGGGTGATAGGGGAGATCGTTGAGTTTCCGGAGGGTGTTGTTTATCACGGAACCGATACAAGAATAGTCGAGATTTTGAAGAAAACTAACCACAGGTATCTAGTGCTGGGACATACGCATGAAGCGAAGGTTGAAAAGGCTGAAAACAAGATAATAATCAATCCGGGAGAGGTTTGCGGTTATCTAACCGGTAGAAGGACTTTTGCGATAGTTGAGGATGGAGATGTGAGCGTTGTCGAGTTCTGATTCAAAAACCTTTTATGTTTTAGGCTAAGCCTAACTTCCGATGGACAGAGGGATACTTAGGATAGTAAATTTGGGTGTCGAAGTGGATGGAAGGAAGATTCTCCAAAACGTTAACCTTTACATTCAAAGGGGGCAGACTTACGCTCTTTTTGGCCCGAACGGTAGCGGTAAATCTACGTTGCTCATGGCGATAGCTGGGAATCCGAAGTACAAAATTTATGATGGAAGAATAATATTCAAAGGAGAAGATATAACCGACATGAGTCCCAATGAAAGGGCGCAGATGGGGTTGGGAATATCGTACCAAAACCCCCCGAAAATCTCGGGTGTAAAGCTGAAGGATTTGATTAAACACTGTGCCAAGCTCGGCGGTACTGAAGACAAGATAGACGAATACGTTAAGATGCTGAAGATGGAGAAACTACTTGACAGGGATTTGAACGTTGGATTTTCTGGTGGTGAGATTAAGAGGTCTGAACTCCTACAACTCTTGCTAATGAATCCCGAATTTGTCATGCTGGATGAACCTGACAGCGGAGTAGATTTGGAAAATATAGCTGTGATAGGCGAGGCTATAAATAAACTGCTTGAGAGGGACAAGCCGGAAGAGGAGAGGACAAAATCGGGAATAATAATAACTCATACTGGTCATATCCTGAAGTACGTCGATGCGGACTACGGTGTAATCATGTACAGGGGTAGGATTGCCTGTGTGGGAGATCCGTACGACATTTTGAAGACCGTTGAGAATTACGGATACGAGGAGTGTGTTAGAAGATGTCTGAGGACTCTCTGAAGAAGGTTGGAATTGAAGGTGATCCTTCGAAGAGGTCTGCAAGCTTCCTGATGGTTGACGACAAACCAATCGTAAGCTTCGCCAAGAACGTTGAAGTTATGAGCACGAAGCAGGCGCTTGAGAAGTACGAGTGGCTTAAGGATTACAGTTGGAAACTAATCGAAAGGGAGGAAGGGGATTTTGACGGATACTTCATAAGAGTTCCGAAGGGTGTTAAGGTCGATTTTCCCGTAGAAGCTTGCCTCTACTTGAAGAAAATTAAGAGCCAGAATGTTCACAATATAGTCATAGCTGAAGAGGATTCTGAGCTTAATTTGATAACCGGTTGTACATCTGAAAGGCTCTCCGGTTTGCACTTGGGAATTTCAGAGTTTTACGTTAAGAAGAACGCAAAGGTAACGTTTACGATGATACACAACTGGAAAAGGGGGAACGAAGTTCTACCAAAAACTGCGATAAAGGTTGAAGAAAACGGCACATTCATAAGCAACTACGTACTCCTCAGCCCCGTTAAGTATTTAAAAGCCTATCCCACCGCCTACCTCGATAAAAATGCAAAAGCTGTTTTCAGCAGTATCGTAGTGGGATTTGAAGATTCCGAGATAGACCTCGGCAGTAGAGTATACTTGAACGGCGAAGGCAGTTCGGCTGAGATAATTTCGAGGAGTATAAGCAGAGGGGGAAAGATCATTGCGAGGGGACACATCATAGGAAACGCTGAGGGTGTTAAGGGGCATCTAGAGTGTAAAGGAATGATTCTCGGTAGTGGTATTATTCATGCAATTCCAGAGCTTGAAGCAAGGCATCCCAACGTAGATTTAAGTCACGAAGCGGCTATAGGTAAGATTGCCGAAGATGAGATATTCTACCT
>CAYMRE010000144.1:0-2152 GCA_964392755.1 uncultured archaeon | reverse complement strand
AGCATCCGATAAGATACAGCAGTGTAGATTTACCACTGCCAGATGGACCCATTATCGCCACGAACTCTCCGTTCTCAATTCTAAGATTGATTCCCCTTAATGCGACAACTTCATGCAATCCCACTTTGTAAACCTTGTACACATCAATCAATTCGATCATCTTCTCCTCTTCCAAGCTAAGAGAATCAGAATTACCACGAAAGCAAGAACTGTCAAGCTTACTATGATACCAGTGTTATCCGTGCCCTTCTCTACGAATTTTTGATTGGGAACTTCCACAACCTTTTCGATTTCGAACGAATATCCCAGCTCGTTGTTCCACTTCACCTTGAGAACTATGGGGTTGGAGTAGTTTGCAAACGTGAACTCGAAAGTGTCGAAATCTGAAGGTTCTAAGCTGTCGATGTAGTAAGTTTTAACAATTCCATTCGATTCCGCTACAACGTAAACGTTGTAAGCTTTACTTCTCCCGTTGTTGCAAACGTCTCCCGTCACGGTTAAGCCAGTGGTATCCACCTTAACATCAATTCCACTGAACTGCAAAGCGGTTTCGTTGAGCACCTTAATCTCAACAGACCTCAACTTGCGATGGATGTTGTTGAACTCATCTTTATAAGTAACGGTTATTTGAACGTCTTTAATGCCATGCGTTTTTGAGCAGAAGTCAAATTCGATATTAGCGGTTTCTCCCGGTTTTAGTGAAGGAATCTGAAACTGTTTTTTGGAGAAGTTCGAAGCGACGTTAATTGAGTATATGTCGTCGCATCTAAGATTGGTCACATCAACTTCTATCGGTATTACATCTCCAATCAACGCTACGGGGTATTTCGATGTAACGTTCAGCAATACACCCCTACTTTCCACATAACTAACATCGACGGTCCTAACAACTTCGTGGTAATTCCTACCGTTGTAAAAGCTTATCTTAAACTTCAGGGGTTGAGGTTTCGTAGGTTCGAACTTAAAGGAGCCTTTACCATCCTGAACAAATATTATCTGGGGATCCGCTTCAAAGAGCGGTTGGACAACGACATTTTGTATGTTTAATGGTGACGTTACTGTAAATTGAACCGTATTCACCTCGTTGAGTGTTAGGACAGTCTTATCCAAGATTATGTCGGGCATCTGATCCAAAACTCTGATCGTTATGGACTGCTTTATCGATCCGTTCAGGGTGTTTATGTATACGGTCAAGGTGTAAATTCCGCTTTCTTTGGCTTTGATCGTGAATGGGAACTCGTAAGAGCTACCAGCTGAAAGCCAGCCGATTCCCGAGATCGAAGAGGGAATTACCTGAACTTCCGATGGGCTATATATCGTAATTCCGCTGATGTACGTATTTTCCTGAGCGGTGAACGTCAGCTTACATTCAGCTACGTCGTTTGGCAACAGAGTTTGGGGGTCTATCTCCACCTTCACGATTTGGGCTGATACCGTTTGAACGATTATCAAGAGCAGAAGTATTGTAAGACACTTTTTGAGCATGGTATCACAGACTCTACAGGATTTTTAAAATGTTCCGAAGTAGGGAAATATATCTAAAAATTGGCTAAAAAACTTCATTCGTGGTAAGCTTGAGGAAGTACTCGTGAAATCTCGTGTCGTTCGTCAGTTCGGGATGAAACGCTAATCCTAAAATCTTATCCTGCTGAACGGCAACTATGTAATCTTCAAAGGTTGCAAGGACATCGACACCTTTTCCAACCTTCGTTATCGCTGGTGCTCTTATGAAAACAGCTGGAAACTCTCCGATGTTCTTGACGTTCAAAACGACTTCGAAACTCTCTCTCTGCCTTCCAAAAGCGTTCCTCTTGATCCACACATCTAAGAGTCCCAAGAGCTTCGTGTTCGTTCTCTCAACCTGCTCATCCCCGTGCTTCGCAAGCAGAATTAATCCTGCACATGTCCCCATTATCGGCTTTCCCTCTTCAGCCTTCTCGAGAATTTCGCTTGCGATCGAATCCCTAAAAATCAGCCTACTTATGGTTGTGCTCTCTCCGCCGGGAATTATGACTCCATCGCTCTTCGAAACGACACCTTTGCGACGGGTTGCAACTACTTCACCGTCTATCCCAAGCTTCTTCATTGCAAGCCTTGTGATGATCACGTGCTCCTCAACCGCTCCCTGCACACCCACTACAGCTATCCTCAT
>CAYMRE010000143.1:0-2232 GCA_964392755.1 uncultured archaeon | reverse complement strand
TCGATGATGAAGCTTACGGGGATTGAGCCGTGATGATGAACGTGCCCTTTGCTGAATGGTGAGGAAACACTCCCCTCCTGAGCGGTGATGATGAAAGGCAGGGCTTCTGATCACAACGGTAATATTCCCATTGACACAACTCTATGTGATATGATTCCGAAGAAGTTGCTCAAGGACCTGAAAGGATATGCAATAGTTGGGAGGCACTCGGCAGTAAAGCCCTGCTTCTGGCTCAAGAAGTCGTTAAAAGATGAGGGTGTTTGCTACAAGCAGAAGTTTTACGGTATTCAATCTCATCGCTGTCTACAGATGACTCCAGCTTTAATCTGCAATCAGCACTGCGTTCACTGCTGGAGACCCCTCGAACTCCTTAGGGATATTGAAGGTTGGGATTCACCAGAGTTCATTGCCGAAGAGAGCATAAAAGCTCACAGGAAACAGCTGAGCGGTTTCTGGGGAAATCCGGATGTAAATAGAAGAAAGCTTGAAGAAGCTCAAAATCCGAACCAGTTTGCGGTCAGCTTGATAGGAGAACCCACTCTGTATCCATACCTACCGGAACTCGTCGATATTTACAAGAAGATGGGTAGCGTATTCGTAGTTTCGAACGGAACAAATCCGGACATGATTGAGCGGATCGAACCCACTCAGCTGTACGTCAGCTTAACCGCTTGGAACGAAAGCTCTCACATAAAGCTAAACAGACCCATCAAAAACTTTTGGGAGAACATACTGAAATCCCTAAGGATTTTAGCGAATAAGGATTGCAGAACCGTTTTGAGAATTACCGTGATAAAGGGGTACAACGACTACCCTGAGAAGTTCGCTCCCCTCGTTAACTTGGCTCAGCCCGATTTTATCGAGGTCAAAGCTTACATGTATTTAGGCTATTCGAGGCTAAGACTACCCAGATCCGCTATGCCCGAACACAGCGATGTAAAGATGTTTGCTGAGGAGATTTCAAAGCTTACGGGGTATCAGATCGTGAATGAATCCGTTGTTAGCAGAGTTGTCTTGCTCGAAAGGTAGGTTTAAATACTTGATTTTACCAAGAATTGTAGGCTCTCTAAAAGGGGGCAATAGAAAAAGAGAGGACGGTGGTAAAATGAAGGCGCCGAGCGACACGACGAAGTATCTGATACACGCAGAGATTGTAGCTGATGGGGTTGTTGAGAAGCCGGATGTTGTTGGTGCTATATTCGGTCAGACTGAGGGATTGTTGGGTGACGATCTCGATTTGAGAGAGCTTCAAAAAACGGGAAGGATAGGAAGGATAGAGGTAAAGATAGAGAGCAAGGGAGGAAAGAGCTACGGTGAAATAAAGGTTCCATCGAGCTTGGACAAGATTGAAACGGCGATACTGGCTGCTGCATTGGAGACGATTGAAAGGGTAGGTCCTTGCTCCGCAAGGATAAAGGTCACGAAGATAGAGGATGTCAGGGCTAGCAAGAGAAAAAAGATAGTCGAGAGGGCTAAGGAGATACTGAGGGAGCTGTTTGAGGAGCCAGAGATCGAATCTGAGAAAATTGTAGAGCTTGTAAGGCAGGCTGTCAGAACTGAGGAGATAATAGAATATGGACCCGAAAAGTTACCTGCGGGACCAGCGATTGACGAGAGCGATGCGATAATAGTTGTCGAGGGAAGGGCTGACGTTCTAAACCTCCTGAGGCATGGAATAAAGAACGTTATCGCTGTTGAGGGTACAAACATACCAAAAACCATAGTCGAGCTATCGAAGAAGAAGACCGTAACAGCCTTCTTAGATGGAGACAGGGGTGGGGATTTGATTCTCAAAGAGTTATTACAGGTTGCGGACATCGACTACGTCGCAAGGGCTCCTGAAGGCAAGGAAGTTGAAAATCTAACACTCAAAGAGATAATCAAGGCTTTGAGGAATAAGGTTCCAGTTGAACAGCTACACGCACTCAAAAACAGGGAAAGAGAGGAAAGGAAAGAAGAGGAAAAGCAGGAGAAGGTCGATCTGATTACCGCCATAAAGAGACACGTTAGGGAGATTGAAGGAAAACTCATCGCAAGAATACTGGACAAGAACTGCGAAGTTGTAAAGGAGATTCCCGTGAGAGACTTGGTAAAGACGTTAAAAAACGGAAATCTGAAGGCGGAGGCAATAGTTTTCGACGGAGTTATAACGCAGAGACTGATAGACATAGCCTCAAAGAAGGAGATTCCATGTTTAGTTGGAGTGAGGTTGGGAAACGTTGTGAAGTTGCC
>CAYMRE010000142.1:0-2238 GCA_964392755.1 uncultured archaeon | reverse complement strand
GAACCCGGGACCTACGGATTATGAGTCCGTCGCCCCGACCAGCTAGGCTACCTCGGCTTAGCCTTTATTAAATGTGTAGTTATTAAAAGCTTTCGAACTGTCAAAAATTTAAAGAAGGGTCAAGAAAGCTCAAATCTTCAAAATCTCTTGAGCAGCCATCTTTATGTCTTCCTCTCTGACGGTCTTCCTTCCAGCATTCTTTGCTAACTCCGAAGCTCTCTTGGCAATTTTAATTGCCATTTCCTCTATGGCTTTAGCCAACTCCGCCTTTGCAGCTTCGCTAACCCTCTGAGCACCAGCCCTTCTCAAAATCCTCTCAACAGGTGCAAGTGGCAACTCCACACTCATCACCTCCTCTAATTATATTAATTTTTTCTACACAACCATTATATAAACGTTTAGGTTGTTCGGAGGAACGTATAAATAGCAATCCCCGAACTTGAGTTGAGGTGATGGGTATGGATGTTGAAAAGCTCAAGAGTTTGATTAGGGAGGATTATGAAGTTATAGATGCAAACGAAACAATTTCAAAGGTTGTCCCAATGCTCGAAAAGTGGGAAAGTAGGAGTGCCATACTCGTTGAGGAGAACGGTGAGATAATAGGTGTTATCAGAGAGAGAGACTTGCTGAGAGGTTGTGTAATGGTCAATCCGCATGAAACCAAAGTTAAGCATTTCGTAATACCAACGGGGATTTTAAGCTTAGATGATCTCACACCAGATAAGGTTGCGAGAAGGTTTGTGGAGGATTCCACTCCTTTCGTCGTTGTGAGATTGAACGGTAGATACGGAGTGATATACGTCGACGATTTCTTGAACCTGTTGAAATCCGAACTGAGTGACGTTAAGGCGAAAGATATCATGAATCCCGAAGTTATAACGATTTTGAGGGATGCAACAGCTGCCAAAGCCTTGGCAACAATGAGAAACAACGGTGTCGACAGGTTGGTCGTTATAGACGAAAATTACAAGGTTGTTGGAATCATTACTGGTAAAGACATAATCGATAGAATATTTGCTCCACGAAAGAAAGCCAGAACGGGTGACTTCAGCGGTGAGAAGGAGAAGAGTTTATCCATAAAAGTTGAGAGCATCATGAGTTATCCCGTAATCACCGCTGAAAAGAACGATTCTATTTCGGAAGTCATAGACAAGATGATAGAGAACAACATTTCGAGCGTTGTGATAACCAAGGATGGATTTCCAGAGGGTATAGTCATAAAGAAGGACATCCTCGAATACTACCTCAAGCGGATAACTCCAGTTAGATACACGTATCAGGTCGTTTTGAAAGACGTTGAACTTGACGAGTTCGAAATGGACAGGATAAATAAGGACTTGGAAAACTTCCTAAACAGATTCAAAGAGTATTTCGGAGAAGCAATTCTGTTCGTCTATATGAAGAGGCACAAGGAGTTTTACAGAGGTTTACCTCTAATCTACGTAAGGCTGAAACTTGCGAGTGATAAGGGAGTGTTCGTGGCAACTGGGGAGGGATGGGGTGCTGAATACGCATTGCATGCGGGATTGAGAAGACTTGAAAGAACCGTCTTAGAGCATAAAGATCTGCAGATGGACAAGAAGATGATAAAGAGATTCTACGAGGATGTATTCTCCGATTTCGTGAGTGTGTGATTTTCTTATCGATTTTTTTACTTTAATTACACAAAAGTTTGACAAACTTTTTTTATACCTGTTTTAGCACTCCCACCATGCAACTTAAACCGCCAGAGGAGGGAGAGAAGATAGAGTACAAGGATGGGAAACTCATTGTCCCAGATAATCCGATAATACCTTTCATAGAAGGCGACGGGATTGGAGTTGACGTTACACCAGCGGCTATAAAGGTTTTGAATGCAGCTGCGGAGAAAATAGGTAAGGAGATAGTTTGGTTTGAAATATATGCAGGAGAGAAGGCTTACAAGCTCTACGGTGAGTATCTTCCTAGGGAAACGTTGGATGCGATAAAAGAGTACAGGGTAGCTTTAAAAGGACCCCTAACTACACCCGTCGGAGGAGGTTACAGGAGTTTGAATGTTGCAATAAGACAAATACTGGATCTCTACGCTTGTGTGAGACCCGTCTACTATCTTAAGGGTGTTCCGAGCCCCTTAAAGAATCCCGAAAACGTGAATTTGGTCATCTTCAGAGAAACTACGGAAGATGTTTACGCTGGAATAGAGTGGAAGGCTGGAAGTGAAGAAGCCTTGAAGGTAATTGATTTCCTTGAGAAGGAGTT
>CAYMRE010000141.1:0-2239 GCA_964392755.1 uncultured archaeon | reverse complement strand
CTCGGGTCACCGGCTCCCAAAGCCGGGAGGATAACCAGGCTACCCTACGGCCCCTCAAGCTTAAAAATTTCAACCGTTTAAAAAAGCTATCGCAAAGGATTTTAATAATTAACGCTAAATCCTATCGTGAAACTCATACAGGATACGATTCACGGATTGCTCAAGATAGAAGATTGGATGATTAAGATAATAGATACACCAGAATTCCAGAGGCTTAGAAGGATTTCCCAGATAGGTTTTGCAAATCTTGTTTTTCCCGGTGCTAATCACACCAGATTCGAGCACTCTTTAGGAGTTATGGAAATTGCCAGACGTCTGGTTGAAAGGATAAATATCGACGAAGATGAAAAGATGGAGATTGTAGCTTCCGCTTTGTTACACGACGTAGCACACCTACCATTTTCACACTGTAGCGAATCGGTTGTAGAGAGACATTTGGGTTTAAATCATGAAGACGTCGAAGTGGTGCTGAAGAGGGGCGAGATAAGAGAAGTTTTGAGAGATTTGGGATTGAACGTGAGGAGAATGGTTGCTCACATCAAAGGTCTTTCGGATTGCAACGTTGTAAAAGGGGACATAGATGCGGATAGAATAGACTACCTCATGAGAGATTCACATTACACGGGAGTTGCTCACGGTGTTTTCGATGCTCAAAGGCTGATAAACAAGATAGTTTTCGTTGACAAGAAGATGGTTATAGATGCTGGAGGTCTAAGATCGGCTGAATCTCTCCTTATCTCAAGGTTTCTGATGTACACGACGGTTTACCACCATCACGTTTGCAGAATAGCAAGGAAGATGTTTGAAAAAGCTTTGGAGTTCTGTATAGAAGAAGGAAACCTAAAGCCAAAAGATCTGTTTTACATGGACGATCCTACGATTATAAATTTTCTCAAGGAGAACGGTGGTTATCCCAAAGATGTTGTTGAAAGACTCCTCAACAGGAGACTGTTTAAGAGGGCGTTGTACGTTGAGAGTAAAAGGGTCGGAGTTAACTTAAACAGAATAGATCCCAGTACTGCCGAGAGGGAAATTGCAGAAAGAGCTGGTGTCGATGAGAAATATGTAATCGTAGACATACCCAAGCTTGCAAACGGTGAGGAGTTCGAGGCTCTGGTTTTGGTGGATGGGGAAATAAAGAAACTTGACGAAGTGTCCAGCTTGGTTAGAGCTTTGAGAGAGGCTGAGAAGAACAGTTTGATGATCGGTGTCTACACACCTAAGGAGTTCGTTGGGAGGGTAAGTAAGGTGGCAGCGGAGTACTTTGCTGTAGATAAAACTTATCAGTCCAAGCTCTTCTGATAGAGTTCCTTTCTCCTCGCTTCGAGAAGATTTTCCGGTTTTCCAGCAAACTCCGATGCAGATTTTACATCAACACCAAGCTCCTCAGCTTTTCTTAACAGACTTTCCATTTTGACCCTCCAGTTCAGATCTCTGAGGAGATGATGATCCAACACGAGAACTTTAACACTTGTTTTTTCCAAAATTTTATTTAAATTTTCCAAAGATTTCTTTAGGAGTTTGCTACCGAATATGTGAGGCATGTAAGTCATTGGACCATCAACAAACAGCACGTCAGGACACGATTCTATCACGAATTCAGCTTGCTCATTCAAAGGCATTCCTTCAACGTCCGATGTAAACAAAAACTTGATGTCCTCCTCTATCAGCACTTCAAGGACATATCCCAACTTTGAATCTTTGCCATGAGGGACAGGCTTCGAAAATGCTATTCTGGTGTTTCCGAACACAAACTCCTTAGAATCGGCGAATTCGACCTTCGCATTGAGTAAATTTAGAAAGTAGTGAGCTCTTCTCATTTGGCTGAAGTTTATCGCATTCTTAGGATGCTTGACAAGTATTATCTTATCATTTAGCACTTCTGGCTCGCTGGGATTGTGGTGATCGTAGTGGTAGTGCGTTATTATTACTATATCTGCATCTTTAAGCTCTTCTTTAATCTTATTCCAAAGCTCATCCTTCTTTTTTAACTCAAGTTCGTGTGGGGGTAAACCGAACCTCTTTGGAGCTAAGGCAACGCTCGGGTCTATAACGATCTTTACATCCTTAGTCTCGACTACAGTGCACATACTCCTCGCACCAAACGAATCGAACGCTATAGGTTTTATTTTCATCAACGGAAGTAGCGATAAGTTTTTATTAAGTTTGATGTTAGCAAGGAATGCGGGGGTTGCCGAGCCAGGCCAAAGGCGGGGGACTCAAGATCCCCTCCCGTAGG
>CAYMRE010000140.1:0-2278 GCA_964392755.1 uncultured archaeon | reverse complement strand
CCGGCTTTGTCACCCTTGCCATCTCCTGAATTCCTAAGGCTGGATGGGGCCAGTACTCTATACTCCCAGCTGAAATTGAAGCGTCAAACGTGTTATCCTTAAACGGTAAGTTTTCAGCATCCCCTCTTAGAAAGTTTGCCTTGGGAAACCTCGCAATAGCTTTGACCATCTGTTCAGGAGTTAAATCGACTGCAACAACCTTTTCCTCACCGACCCTTCGAACAATTTCGTACGTCGTAAAACCAGTCCCACAGCCAACTTCCAAGACGAAATCACCTTCATCGATCTCAGCCATGTCAACTACAGTCTTACGCATCTCCTCAGAATAGAAGAAGGGGTTAACTACGTCATAGATTTTGGAGAAGTATTTGTAAAAAGCTCTAGCCCTTCTCTTGTCATCCAACAATCCCATGGTTACTCTTGCTCGCCTTCTTCTTTCTTGAAAAACTCCTCAAGAGGTATCTTTCCGTGCTTAACGACTTTCATGTTTATTTGAACTATGTCCGCTGAGATAACTCTACCTCTAACGGTCTTTCTCCTTCTAACCCCCTTTTCCTTCGGATTGTATCCTACTCCTCCAGAAAGCAACAACCTTCTTCTGCCAGTTCCGGGTAAATCTGGTCTCATTGGGAACCCATCTTTATCACTGCCCCCAGTTATCTGAAGTTCGTAATCTGGGGGTAAATCGACAAGAGTCCCGTTTATCACATCGCCTATCTGCTTTCCTATTAGCTTGTTTGCGTTAGCTCCGCTTACGACCTTCTGATAAGCTCTCCCGGTCTTTGGATCGGATATGACGACCTTGAACTCGACCATGCTTTAAGGGTAGAAACTCAATTTATAAATGTTGCTTCAGAAACTCCACGACGGCATCTCTCATTACCGTTATCGGCGGATCAAAACCGAACCAAATCTTAAAAGCTTCAGCGCCCTGATAAACAAGCATATCCAAGCCGTAAACGACCTTACAACCTCTCCTCTTAGCCAGCTTTATCAGAGGAGTTTCAATGGGGTTGTATACTGTATCGAAAACTACGACGTTTTCTATTAAAGATTCCGGAACGGGCAACTTCTCCTCGAAACCCTTCATACCCAGAGGTGTGCAGTTGATGAGTATGTCGAACTTACCTTTAAGCTCTTCAATTCTTTCGTACGGATGAAATATGCACTCACCGTACTTCCTGACATCTTCAGCCAGTTTCAAACCCCTTGATGCTGTTCTGTTGGTTATTATTAAAGTAGACTTTCCAGCTAAAGCGAAAGCGATAGCCCTTGCAACACCTCCAGCCCCTACTATTAAAACCACCTTATCTTCGTAATCGACGTTGTAAGCTTCAAGCGTTCTCAAAGCTCCGATGGCATCGGTGTTGTAACCCTCAAGCTTCGGAACGTCTACGGTATTTATTGCTCCGATCTTCTCGGCAAGTCCAACGGGCTTGACGTATTTCGTTATTTCCTCCTTGTGTGGAATTGTAACGTTTAAGCCCTTAAATCCTAAAGCTCTTGCCCCGTAAACAGCATCTTTCAGGTTTTCAGGCTTAACATCGAAGGAAAGGTATATCGCATCTATTCCAAGAGTTCTAAACACCGTGTTGTGCATTGTAGGCGATGCGGAGTGCCCTATCGGATGTCCAATTACACCGAAGTACAGCATGTTCAAAAATTGTTGAAGAAGTTAAATAAATTACTTCAAGCCTACAAGCTTTTCGAGTTCCTCCAAATCCTTTTCCATCTTCTTTATCTCTTCCCTCTTCTTTTCTATGAGCATCTTGGCTATCTCCTTCAAATCCATTGTTAGCTTGTAGCTCTTCAACGGTCTTCCCTTACCCTTCTTCTTCAGCTCCCTCTCCTTAACCCATCCCATCTCCTTAAGTTCCTTCATAGCCAAGCTGACCTCCGGTTGTCTAAGGTTCGCTGCTCTCTCTATTTCCCTTGATATTGCCTCCCCTACTTTTGACAGGTAAACGATAACTCTTGCGATGTTCTTGTTCAGTCCCGCCTCTATCAGTAACTGGACTATCCTTTCGTCCTTCTCGTTTAACTCCTCAACCATGCCCATCACCCGATAACAACTATCTATATTGCTTCTATATATATTTTTTTCCATTCTGGAAATTATCTAATTGATCAAGATTGAGCCAATTTTAAGGTATATCACAAAAGATAACAAAACGAAGAAAGGTAAAGATGTCTTTTCGGATATGGAGGTCAAATGTAGATGTTGTTAGCGAGGTAACGTTTAAATATAGCATCGAACTATGCGAAGCATGGACTTTCA
>CAYMRE010000139.1:0-2384 GCA_964392755.1 uncultured archaeon | reverse complement strand
TGGCAAGTTGAGCCAAAGGTTTCCTCCATAGCCTTCTCAGTTCCAACGAGCACATAGCTTGGTGTTCCCATCGAACCCGGTATTAGGACTGGCTGACCGATCTTTTGGTAATCCTTTGGAATATCTGGGTGTCCCGGTCCAAAAGCTCTCGTAGCTCCTTTTCTATGCACACAGAGCTTCATCTTCTTGCCGTCAACTTTGTGCGTTTCAAACTTGGCTATGTTGTGTGCGACATCGTAAACCAGCTCCATTCCCAAATCATCCTCGCTCATCTTGAAAACCTTCTGGAAGGTTTCCCTAACCCAGTGCGTTATGATCTGCCTGTTACACCAAGCGTAATTTGCTGAAGCTGCCATTCCCCCGAAGTAATCTTGTCCCTCCTTGCTGTTTATCGGTGCACATGCCAACTGCCTGTCTGGGAGTCTTATACCGTACTTCCTCACAGCTCTGTCCAAGACCACAAGAAAATCACTGCAAACCTGATGACCCAATCCCCTACTTCCGCAATGAACCATTACCGTAACCATTCCTTCCTCCAAGCCCAAAACCTTGGCACACTCCTCATCGTAGATCTTTTCAACGTATTGCACTTCCAAGAAGTGGTTTCCACTTCCTAAGGTTCCGAGCTGTGGTCTTCCCCTTTCCCTTGCGGTTCTGCTTACCACTTCCGGTTTTGCTCCTTCCATTGCTCCGTTCTCCTCGCAATGCTCTAAATCTTTCTCGTAACCGTATCCGTTCTCAACAGCCCACTTAGCACCGTTAACAAGAATTTCGTCAAGCTCCCTATCGCTAACTCTCAACCTACCCTCACTTCCAACTCCTGAAGGAACTGCCACAAACAACTCGTCTATGAGCTCTTTAATTTTCGGTCTAACCTCATCTACAGTTAAATTAGAACGAATTAACCTTACTCCGCAGTTTATATCAAAACCAACTCCGCCGGGGCTTATAACACCCTCCTCAGCATCGAATCCAGCGACTCCTCCAATTGGGAAACCGTAGCCGACGTGGACATCTGGCATGACTAAGCTTGCCTTTTGGATGCCCGGTAGAGTTGCAACGTTCGCAGCTTGCTCTACTGCATCTTTCTCAAGTATCTGCATAAGTTTTCGATTGATGTAGAAGATTGCCGGAACCCTCATCCCCGGTTTGTAACCCTTAGGTAACTCCCACTTGTAATCCGTAATCTTCCTGAATAAGCTTTCGAGTCCCATGTCGTGAGTATGCGCAGGATTTTTAAGGTTTTGTGAGGAAAAAGCTTAAATTGAAAGGCACAAGCTTTGAGGGATGGTAGCGAAAATAATTAGGTGTCCGTACTGCGGTGAGGAAATAGAACTTAAAGACCTCTACGAGGGATTGGAGGTTAGATGCGACCTCTGCGGAACGGTTCTACTTTACAGGAACGGAAAGTTCCTGAACTTAGATACGAACGAAGAGTACGACCTTGAAGATTTGGAGAGAGAAGAGGAAGAAGAGCTTGAAGAACTTGAGGAGGAGTTTGAGGAGGAAGAGGAGTATTACTACGAGGAAGAGGAGTTTTGAGTTACATTTATCTTTAATTCATCACAAATCTTTAACATGATAGTTATTCCCGAGGAGAAAGGCGGGGACATTCACGGCTTGGCTTATCTCGATGAGGCTGAGCTAATTCTCTTCATGGCTGGAAATCAGTTTATGGTAATGGACGAGCTTTTGCAGACTTTTAAAGAGGAGTACGGCGTTGAGAAAATTTTTTACGAAACCCTTCCGCCCGGCTTACTGCTTAAGCAGATTCTCGAAGGTGCAAGATATAAAGATGTCGTACTTCCGCAGATTCCAGATGTCTACAGTTCTGTGAGTGAGGATAACATGAGGATTCTCAAGGAGAAGGGACTTATAGACGATTACTTTGTTTACCTGCACAACCGCATAGTTCTAATGGTTCCTAAAGGTAATCCGAAGAGAATAAGGTCGATATTCGATTTGGCGAGAGACGACGTTGTAATATCCCATCCAAATCCAGAGAACGAGGACATAGGTAAGTATATCGTGCAGATGTATCTTGAGGTTGGTGGAGAGGAGCTTAGGAGAAAGATAATGGAAAAGAAAGCTAAAGAGGGTACGACTATCTACACACTAGTTCATCACAGGGAAACTCCAGAGAGAATTTTGAAAGGCGAGGCTAATGCTGGCTGGGTTTGGGCCACTGAAGTCATCTACGCTCAGATGAAAGGACTACCAGTTGAAATGGTTGAGGTTGAGATAGATATGAGTGACAGGGTGAACTATTACATAGCGAAGCTTAAGAACGCTCCGAATCCTGAAAATGCGGAAGCTTTCTTGGAGTTTATAAAATCTGAGAAGGCTCAGAGAATCTATCAGAAGTACGGATTCGTTCCTCATTT
>CAYMRE010000138.1:0-2396 GCA_964392755.1 uncultured archaeon | reverse complement strand
TACGAAACCGATAAGAGTTGTATCGGCGTTGGTAACGTCTAAGTTAAATATCGTTGAGAACAGAGTTAGGAGAGGTAGATGGGTGAGATTATGAAAGTTCGATACGATCCCGAAGCTGATATACTCTACATACTTATAAAGGAAGGAAAGGTCAAGGATACTGAAGAAATAGACGATGATCTATTCGTCGAATATGACGAAAAAGGTAATATCGTAGGTATTGAAATCTGGCAAGCGGGTAAATACGTCGTTTCCGAAATTCTAAAATCGTTGGAATCAGCTAAAAAGGTTAAAATTTAGCTTACACTCATCCGTTTCATCGCCTTAGTCAAAGAATAACAGCTATAACAATCGAGTTCAAGTTTGTTCTTGTAGGACCAGTCACAAGCAGAGCCTTAGCCCTTTTCAAAGCTTCGTAGGAGTTATGCTTTTTCAAATACTCGTCGACATCCACTCCTTCCCTTTCAAGTAACTCAACCGTATGGGAATCAACCAAACCTCCAGCGGAATCTGTCGGGCCATCTGTCCCATCCGTATCCATCGCCAAAACTGCAACTCCTCTCAAACCTGCAATTTTTTTAGCAACGCTTAAGGCAAACTCCTGATTTGGCCCACCTAAGCCTGATTCACCTTCAATTGTAACGGTAGTTTCGCCACCAGCTATGAGTATGCAGGGCTTTTTGAATGGTCTGTTAAAGCTGTAAATCTCCTGAATTATCGATCCAAAAGCAGTTGCGACTTCTCTTGCCTCTCCTTCAAGCGCTGTCGTTAGGATGTGAGCATCGTATCCAATCTTAGAGCACTTCTCTGTAACACCCTCACAGAGTATCCTGTTACTCGCTATGAGAAAGTTGTGAACATTCGGCAAGTCCTCTTTCAAAGTTTCCTCCACCTTCCCCTCCATTCCCAGCTTTATGTGTTTTCTAACGCTTTCGGGAATACTATCCCACAAGTCGTAGAGCTTCAAAATCCTGTAGGCATCTCTAAAAGTTGTTGGATCTTTTACAGTCGGTCCTGAGGCTATAACCTCCAAGTTGTCACCTACAACGTCGGATATTATCAAACCTACAAGTGTTCCCTTAACCAACTTGGATAGCTTACCACCTTTAACCTTCGATATGTGCTTTCTAACGGTATTTATCTCGTGTATCTTCGCACCACTCTTTAGAAGGAGCTCGTTCGTTTTTATCTTATCTTCCAAGCTGATTCCATTCTCTGGCAGTGTGAACAGAGCACTACCACCACCCGATATTAAAACTATCAGCAGATCGTCCTTATCAACCTTCTTAGCAAGCTCAACACCCTCCAAAGCACCCTTTAATGAATTCTCGTCTGGAATGGGATGTCCAGCCTCTATAACTTTAATCTTTTCGAGGGGGAGAGAATAACCGTATTTAGTGACAACCAAACCTTCCTCAATCTTATCAATCATCAAATCCTCCAAAGCCTTTGCCATCGAGCATGATGCTTTTCCAAAGCCCAAAACGTATACTTTGTTTTTAATAGGGAAAGACTTGTCCCTAACTTTCAGAATGTCCCCTTCAAGCTTAACGGAATTTATAACCGCTTTGTATGGGTCAGAGAGATCTAAAACCGCTTTCAAAAGCTTTAGGACAATCTTCTTAGCCTCCACATCGCCGTGAAGAAGCTCGTCAACGTTCATATCCTTAGTAGCTTCAATCACTTAAAAAACCTCGTAAGTTTGACGTTGCTGAACTCAAAGCTTTGATAGTCGTAACCGATGGGATACTTCTTTACAGCAATGTCGTGAGGTGGGAAGAAGTGACCTACATGTGTTAAGACCGTTTTCCTCGCTCTAATCTTCTTAGCCAAGCTTAGAGCCTCATCAGCATTCATATGCTTTTTAAATTTACCTTTCGGTGCTAAAGCTTCAACGATAAAGAGGTCTGGCTCCTCCATTTCCTCCAAGCTTCTCTTGGGTATATTGGCATTGGTATCCCCACTAACCACTATTTTGTAACCGTTCCACTCAATCTTAACACCAATCGCATCGACTGGCGGATGATTCACCTCGAACAGCGTTATCTTGAGTCCTATAAGCTCAAAGGGTTCGTAGCACTCAACTTCAATCGGCTTGTACTCCATAAAACTCATGAATTTCCCGATGTCGTCGTGAATCTTTGGAGTTGTGTAAACCTTTACGTCACTCTGAACTCGATAGAAGTTACCAAATCCGCCGAAGTGGTCGAAATGACAGTGAGTCCAGATCACAGCATCGACTCTATCCACATTCATGTCCAAAAGTTGTCTCCTCATATCTGGTGATGTGTCGATGAGCAGAGTTTTTCCTTCATTTTGAATCATGACTGAGAACCTCTTCCTCTCCCATCCCTTTTTCCTCGCATCTTCACAGGTTTTACAATGGCAACCTATGA
>CAYMRE010000137.1:0-2407 GCA_964392755.1 uncultured archaeon | reverse complement strand
GCATGCTGTACATCACGGACATTAACGGGTTGAGATGTAACGGAATTAAGGAAGGCAAGAATGGTTTAGGAATTGTGGTCTGTGAGGGGAGCGTAGCTGGAGTTTTTACCAAAAACAGGTTTAAATCTCCGTCTGTTATCGTG
Source organism: uncultured archaeon (assembly GCA_964392755.1). GTDB lineage: Archaea > Halobacteriota > Archaeoglobi > Archaeoglobales > Archaeoglobaceae > Archaeoglobus_B. Next base: position 2,264 of record CAYMRE010000137.1, on the reverse strand, counting down.
ACTGAAGAGCACATCAAAAACGGTTCCATAGAGGGGATAATTGCGAACAGCGGTAACGCAAACGCCTTTACTGGAAAGCTGGGATACGAGAATGCAAAGAGGATGTGCCAGCTTTTAGCTGAGAAGCTGAAAACCGATACTGAAAGAATTGCAGTAGCTTCGACTGGGGTAATAGGAATCCAGCTCGACATGGAATGGATCGAGTCGAGATTTGAGAAAGTTTACGCTGGTTTGGGGAATACAGAGGAGAACGCTATGGCTTTTGCGAAATCCATAATGACCACCGACAGATTCCCGAAGTTTGCCAAGTACGAGGAGGACTTTAAGATAGCTGGGGTTTGCAAGGGTGCTGGCATGATCCACCCAAATATGGCAACCATGCTGGCATTCATCTTCACGGATGCAAAGTTCGAGGCTGAAGAGCTTAAAGAAATGCTGAGAACTGCTGTGAAATACTCTTTCAATACCATAAGCGTCGATGGAGATACATCCACCAACGACATGGTTCTGCTCGTTGCCAAAGGTGAATGTGAAGTCAGTAAGGACAGATTTCTAAAGGGTTTGAAAGCGGTATGTCTTAATTTGGCTAAGCAGATTGCGAGGGATGGGGAAGGTGCAACGAAGCTGATTAAGGTTACGATCGTCAATGCGAAGAGTGAGGAAGAGGCTTTTAAAGGGGCTAGGACTGTCGTAGCCTCAAATTTGGTAAAAACAGCCGTGTTCGGCTGTGATCCTAACTGGGGTAGAATAATCGCATCGTTAGGTTATTCTGAAATTGAAGTGAACGAGGAGCTTGATCTGAAGCTTTTGGGATACAGGAATGGTTACAAGGTTGGAGAGGTTGAGCTTGTTAAGAATGGGGTGGGCTTGGGTAACGAGGGTGTTGCGAGGGGAGTTATGGAGAGAAGCGATGAGATAGAGTTTGTCATAGATTTGAAGCTCGGCAACGGTAACGGCTACGCATACGGATGCGATCTAACTTACGATTACGTGAGAATTAATTCCGAATACACGAGTTGAAGATGAAATCCCCAATTCTAATTGTCGAGTCCCTTAATCTTCCTTACGTCCAGCGAAATTCAGACTACTGTCAATTTCCTCAAGCTTGCTCATGAGTTTGGATAAAAACTTCTAACTACCGCTAAAAGTTACGTATAATTGCCAAATGCATGAGCTAAGCTTATCTTCCGAGATATTTTATTATCAAGTATGGAGACGCTCAGAATCGGGATAATATCGAGGTGGAAAGCTACTTGCGGTATCTCACTTCACGCTGAAATGATCGCCAAGGAGTTCATTGAGATGGGTCACGAGGTGATTGTATTCGCTCCTAAGCTTGAATCAGCCAACAGGTGGTGGCATCACATAATTTTAGGCGAGGATGAGCCTTATGTCGTGAGATGCTACGAGGAGAGAAGTCCCGACGGAGGACGGGGAAAATTTGAGATCACTCTGCCAGAGCTTGACTACGTGATTGTAGAATCTTACCAGTGGCTACCTCATGAGGATGTTGAGAGGGCTTTGAGGAAATCCAACGCTTTCAAGGTTGCGGTTGTGCACGAGCAGAGGAGAAGTGAGTTCAGATACAGCAACCCCTACACTTTCAACTACATAGCAGTTTTCGACGATAGGTTTACTAAAGAGGTTGTAAGCGGTGGGAACGTTGTAGTTATCCCCTATCCATGCCATCCGATTGTAAGGGGGAACAGGAGGTTTGCAGAGGATAAACTCAGATTCTTCACATTCGGAAGACAGCCCGTCGAGGAATACAAGGATTACATCGAAGCTCTGGATTGGCTCAGCAGATCATACGACTTCGAATACTTGGTGATCAGATCGAATCATCCACTACCGTTCGATAGGGACTACCTCGTTCAGAGGGTTGAAAAGCTGAGTTTAGAGGACATCTACAGGTACCTTCACAGGTCGGACATCCACCTGATTCCGAAGGGACAAACTGACGGCTGTGTTGTGTCATCAACGCTCTGCCAGTGCTTGGGAGCTTTGATCCCAACAGTAGCACCGAACACGAGGCACTTCGAAAACCTGCCGACACCCTTTAAGCCAGCTGTGATTTACGAGAATGTTGAAGACCTGAAAGGTAAGCTTGTGAGTCTCATAGAAGACGAAGGCTTTAGAGAGGGAGTCATCAGATCTGCTGAAAGGTATGTTGAGGAGAACAGGTGTGACAAGATCGCAAAGATGTTCATAGAGCTTATGAGGAGGGAAGTTCCAGTTATTGCAAGGAGTTAAAGTACCAACCT
>CAYMRE010000136.1:0-2447 GCA_964392755.1 uncultured archaeon | reverse complement strand
AAAGAAATTATTTCAAGATCGAAGTAGTCTTAATTTCCCTCCTCGGAACGAATTCAACGCTCGGCCTTTGCATTATCGGCTGTGGATATAGCTCCATCAACTCGTAGACTTCTGGCGGAACGTCTGTGGAGACGTTCAACCCCAACTCTCTCGCAACCTCAACCGTTATCGGGTAATCGTGCGTCCATCTACCTTCGGTCAAAATTTTAGCAACCTCTCTCGCCTTATCATCCCCCATCTTATCCTTAAGTAGCTCGTAAACGAACTGCCTAACCTGATTTATAGCCTTCTCAGCTATATCAGCCAAAATGAGAGTCTGATCATCCACATCCTTCGGATCCTTCTTTTTAACCGCATTTATAATTGAGGGTGCCGGGTAGTTCATAAGTTGAGGATCGACTGGTCCCAACACCGCGTTCGGATCCATTATTATCTCATCCGCAGCCAAAGCTATCAGCGTTCCACCGCTCATCGCATAGTGGGGGACTATAACCGTCGTCTTAGCAGGATGATTCTTCAAAGCTTTTGCAATCTGAGTTGCAGCCAAAACAAGACCACCGGGTGTGTGAATTATCAAATCTATTGGCTGGTCCTTTGGAGTCATTCTTATAGCCCTTAAAACCTGCTCCGAGTCTTCTATGCTGATAAACTTGTAAAAGGGGATTCCGAAGAGTCCGATGCTCTCCTGTCTGTGTATAAGAGTTATGACGTTGCTTCCTCTCTTTTCTCCCAACTTCTTCATGATTGCCTGCCTCATCAATGTTAGCCTTCTATATTGGAGTTGAGGACCCACAAGTAGCCAGAACAGCAGTAGCCACCATATCATCGATGCGAAGAATCCAAAGGGATCGTAGTATTCCATACATTGGCTTTGTTGTAGGTAATATATAAAAGTTATTCAATCTCTTCAAGCTTCCTGTAAAAGCAGGTGTAGTTTCCTGTGTGACAAGCAACACCCTTCTGCTCGACTAAGTATAGCAAGGCATCGCAATCGCAGTCAACTCTAATCTCAACGACTTTCTGAACGTTTCCAGACGTTTCCCCCTTCATCCACAGCTTATTTCTACTTCTACTCCAGTAGTGAGCGTATCCCGTCTCTAAAGTCTTTCTTATTGCCTCTTCGTTCGCGTAAGCCAGCATGAGTACCTCCTTAGTGTTCACATCCTGAACCACTACGGGAATCAAACCCCTATCATCGAACTTCAGTTTCATGAATTTAAATCGAACAAACGTTTTATACATTTACGATAACATCTCTTAATGAAGAAGTTCACGACTGGTATAACGGTTCTCGATTCGTCCCTGAGTGGGGGAATACCTGCGGGTAGTCTCGTGTTACTGATAGAAAAGCCGGGTGCGGGGGCGGAAATAGTATCATTCCAGTTTGCAATCGAGGGTGTGAAAAAGGGTGAAAGCGTCCTTTACATCGTAACCGACGAGACTTCGGAAAACCTTTTAGACCATATGAAGGTTTACTTCCCGGAATTCAGCACGAATGAAAAGTTCAAGTTGATAAGCTTCATATCAAACGTAACAAGCGATGCGAGAGCCTTTCTCAGAGCTTCTATGCACGATCCTCTCGGGTACATAAGGAAAATTTTAGCCACTTCCAAGTACGATAGGATCATTATAAACAACCTCAACAGTTTAACGAGGAACTACGATGAGAGAGAGGTGATTTCGCTGATCGAAGAACTTTCAAGGAAAGTCAAAAACGATGGGTCTGTAGCTCTTGCAATACTTGTGGAAGGAGCTATTGAAAGTAAAATAGAAAACACGCTCAAAGCCATTGCGGACGGTATATTCGAGCTTGACGTCCAAGAGAGGGAAAACGAGATTCAGAGGAGATTAAAAGTGATAAAGCTGAGGAGATGCATGGTTCCGAAGAACGTGTTCAGGTACGACATAACAGAGAAGGGAATTAGAATGGAATCACTGATGAGGGTTATATGAAGATAAAGCAGGGCATTCTGAAGGTAAATTCGCTCGAAGAATTTTTGAAAGATTTTGGGGAATGTTTGACCGTGATAGATGCTAAATACGTTGTAGATTTGGATGTCGTTAGGTTTGCAGTTGAAAAGGCTTTAAAGTCTTGGAAGGAAGGAAAAAGAATCGCAAAGACTCTTCCCCTCGAAATCCTACTTTACTTTTGTGCAACGAGACAGATAAGGGATGCGATAAAGGTTGGGGTTAAAGAGGGAATTAACGAAGCTGTCGTGGTTATCTTGAACGAATGCAAAGGCTTTGAGAAGTTTTTTGAGGAGAAGGAAGTCGTTAGAGTCGACAATGAGAGGATAGAAAACGTCAAGAAGCTTTACGGCATAACGGATGAGGAGATTAAAATAGTTGGGTTGGAAAAGCTACCGTTGCTGATTAGAGAACGAATAGCCCTCTTCGACGTATTTAAGGAGTGATTTTTAGCTCTTAGCTCTTGCAAACTGCTTTTC
>CAYMRE010000135.1:0-2537 GCA_964392755.1 uncultured archaeon | reverse complement strand
CTCTTCGACGAGATCAAAGAGGTAGTTAGAGTCGATCCACTCGATTGATCAAAGCTCTCTCAACTCTTTGAACAGCATCGACCTTATGAAGTAAACGAACATCAGGATCGACATGATGCCGGCGTGTTCGTAACCACTCCGAAGGGCTAAGACCAAAATGACACCGATGACTGCGATTAAGAACAAAGGGAAGAGGGAATGCTTACGATTCGATCCTCATAAGTTTGTCGTTCTCAATTAATCTTATCAACCTTACGATTTTAGCGGAATCGAGCCGATGAATATTCGAAAACCTCGGACTACCTTCCAACCGTTCCGATCATAAAAGTTATTAAGGGTACGGGAAGGATTTCAAGTCTTAATCTCAGTCTCATTCGCAATCTCTGCGTAAATCTCCGGCGGAACATCTTCGGGCCTCTTGTCCCTATATTTTTCGGGAACTTTTACCTTATAACCCCTCTCCTTACACCACTCCTCAACTATCTTCCCGAACTTCTTTCTCCTCCTCGAAAATGCAAATCTAACCAAATCCTCAAAAACCTCTTTATTCTCTACAACTATCTCAGGCTCTGGAAATATTCGAACGATTGCAGATTCAACCTTTGGTCTGGGCTTGAAAGCTTTCGGTGGGATTGTGTCTAATACTTCCGCTCTGCAGTAGGCTTTAGCTACGACGCTCAGTCTTCCATACCTCTTGCTACCTTCCCTCGCAACCAACCTTTCCGCAAACTCCTTCTGATATGTAACTACCGCCAGCTTGAAGTCCTGCTTGAGGAGTTTAAAAGTGAGGGGAGATGAGATCTGATACGGTATGTTGGCAACGAATTTGTCGAATTTAGGGAATTCAACCTTCAGAGCATCCCCTTCAATCAGGATGAACCTACCTCTCTCTATCTCGTCGGCAAATTTCTCCCTAAGCATCTTGCAGAACCTCGGATCGACCTCAATCCCGTAAACTCTCTTCACGTTCTTCAAGAGAAGTTTTGTCAGATTCCCCAAGCCACATCCAACCTCTAAAACTACGTCGTTGTAGCTCAAATCTGCGTAGCGAACGATCTTGTAGAGGTATTTCTTGTCCACAAGTATGTGCTGACCTTTAGATTTGAGTAGCCTCATGGTATCACTTTGACGTTGTACTTCCGCACCTTATCTATTTTTTGCGGAGGACTTTGAGTATTGTGAACACCTTTTGAAATCAAGCTTGGCTAATACACAGGTCGCTACAACGTACGACAAGTATTTTAAGGGTCGCAGTGTAGTTGTGGGCGATGTCCATCTACGCCTTCGCAGAGATGGAGAAAGGAAAGGCTAAGAGGATTTACGCGAGTGCAAAGTATCCTTCAAGGCAAATCGGCAATGTACTTGCGGATTGCGATGACGAAATCAATTTGAAGTACGCTGACGAGTTACCGCTCAAGATTCAGGGTTGCTACGCTTTAGTAGCCTTCCGTCCATCCCACATCCTACTTTCAAGAGACGTTTTAGCTGGAAAACCCCTTTACTTCGACAATTCAACTTTAACATTCTCCTCATTCAAGCACTACTTCGAAGAAGAGCCCTTGGAGGTTCTGGGAGGAGAGGTAATTAAGATAAGTTACGAAGGAGAGGTTCTGGAAAGAAAGCGTTTTGGCTTTGATGAGGTCTTCAAGCCAGCTGAAATTGAAGGTGAAGAAGCTAAGGAGAAAATCTTGAGATTGCTCGAAAGCTATCGGAGTAAGATAAAGAACGGCTGTGTAGCGTTTTCTGGCGGAGTTGATTCGTCCCTTTTGGCAGGTCTCTATGATCTTCCACTCGTAACCGTAACGGCATCGAAGGAGGAGAAGGAATGGGTGAAAGAGTGTGCAAGAAAGCTCGGTAGGGAGATAGAGATTTACGAGTTCGATGAAAGCGTTGTCAAGGAAGTTCTACCCGATGTTACGAAAGCTATAGAGATGCAAGATAAATTGCAGGTTTCAATTGCAGTTCCCATTTACCTCTGCATGAGATTTGCAAAGTCTTTGGGATTCAGCGAGATAGTATTTGGGCAGGGAGCGGATGAGCTCTTCGGAGGGTACAAGCGGTATGAAGATATGGATTACAGAGAGCTTGAGTTCGAATTGAGAAAGGATTTAATGGAGATAGGAGAGAAAAACCTCGTGAGGGACAACAAAATCGCTTATGCGAACGAGATCAAGCTACATACACCCTATCTGCAGTGGGATTTAATAAGAGTAGCCTTATCCATTCCAGTCGAGCTTAAGGTCAAGAGGAACGGTGATGTGGTTAGAAAGTTCATCTTGAGGGAAGTAGCGAAGGAGGTAATTCCAAGGGAGATTGCATATAGGGATAAGAAGGCGATACAGTATTCCACAAAGACATCAAACATATTGAAGAAGATTTTACGTGATATAGATTTAAACAAAATCAGCGGTGAAAGTAAAAAGTAATGCGAAGGGATTTTGAGCTTAAAGTTTGGAGTAATCTACAACTTCTTTTATGTCGCTGTTAAGTATATCATCTACATCTTCTTCGTCAAGTTCAAAAGCATCTATCATAGC
>CAYMRE010000134.1:0-2545 GCA_964392755.1 uncultured archaeon | reverse complement strand
ATAAAAAGTGTTAAGTATTTTTCAAGCGGACGTAAATTGTGAAGTACGTAGTAGACACCAGTGCTTTGATTGATGGACGAGTATCTAAGATGCTTGAAAATGGAGAGATAGCCGGTACTATAATAATTCCCGAACCCGCCATCGCGGAGTTGGAAGCTCAGGCTAATAGAGGTAAAATGACTGGATTTAAAGGTCTGGAAGAGATCAAGAAAATACGAGAAATAGCTGAGCAGAAGGGATTTGACGTAATTTTCTTGGGTGAAAGACCATCTATCGAGCAGATAAGGCTGGCAAAGAGCGGTGAAATAGACAACATGATTCGAAAGATTGCTGAAGAGGAAAAGGCAATTCTAATTACGTGCGATAGGGTTCAATACTACGTTGCAGTTGCGAAGGGTATTGACGCAATGTATCTACAACAGGAGGTCATAAAGCCTGAAGAAACTAAGATTATGAAATTCTTCACGCCGGACACAGCAAGCGTTCATCTCAGAGAGGGAGTTCCTCCACTTGCAAAGAGGGGTAAGATAGGTCAGCTCAAGCTTGTGAAGATTAGGGATGAACCCATGACCTTACAAGAACTGCAGGAAATTGCACATGAAATCTTGGAGGTTGCGAGGATAGATGAAGAGAGTAATATAGAGATCGAGAGAAAGGGTTGTACGGTCGTCCAACTCAGAGATTTAAGAATTGCCATTGCGGAGAGACCTTTCGCTGATAGAATGGAGATAACTGCGGTAAGACCCATTGCAAGGGTTACGCTTGAAGAGTACGGTATCAGCGAGGAGTTAAAGAGGAGATTTGTCGAAAAGCAGAGGGGTATATTGATAGCCGGTCCTCCTGGAGCGGGTAAGTCGACATTCGCTGCAAGCGTAGCAAACTACCTTATGGAAATGGGTTACATCGTTAAAACGATGGAGAGTCCAAGAGACTTAATCGTTAGAGACGAAATTACTCAATACGCTCCTCTCGAGGGTGACATGAGCTTAACCTCAGACATTCTCCTCCTCGTCAGACCTGATTACACGATCTACGATGAATTGAGAAGAACTTCCGATTTCCAAGTGTTTGCAGACATGCGACTGGCTGGAGTGGGAATGATAGGTGTAACACATGCTACAAGGGCTATAGATGCCATCCAGAGGCTTATAGGTAGGGTTGAATTGGGTATCATACCACAGGTGGTAGATACAGTAATCTTCATCGATGCTGGGCAGATCAAGAAGGTTTACGAGCTAAACTTTACAGTCAAAGTTCCCTACGGAATGACTGAAGAGGATTTAGCCAGACCGGTTATAGAGGTCATAGATTTCGAAACCAAGAGGGTTGAGTACGAGATCTACACCTACGGTGAACAGGTCGTTGTGATGCCCATCGAGGAGGAGAACCTCGAGGAGATTAAGAAGATGATTGAAGATGTGATAAGGAGGTACGTCTCAAGATTCGAAGTTGAGGTTCTCAGCAACACAAAAGCCATTGTGAAAGTTCCAGAGGATGATATTCCGAGACTATTAGGTAGAAGGGGTAGGAGAATTAAGAATATCGAGAAGGAGTTGAAGATTAAGCTGGATGTACAGCCTCTCTACGAAGAGGTAATGGTCGAAGCTAAGGTTGAAGAGGACACCAAACATTACATAATCCATGCTAAAGGGTTGGAAGGGAAGACCGTTGAAATCTACGCAAACAACGATTACCTATTTACCGTGGCGGTGAGTAGGAAGGGAACTATAAAGATTAGGAAGGATAAAGAAGCTGGAAAAATGCTTAAAGAAGCTTTGTTAAGAGGTGAAAAAATATACATCAAGTACAGGGCTTGAGGAGGTGATCTTATCCGATTTCTGATAATTTTGATATTCATCTCGACGGGCTTAGTAGCTCTTGCATTTTCTCCCAGTTACGAATCCGCGAATGTTAAAGTTTTTGAAAATCCCTCGGATCCGACCAACTCTCTACTCTACTTTTTAGCCATAATTACATTCACAGCGATCGTCATGATTTTAGCGAAAAAGAGTGAGTTGTTTCTGAAACTGGTAATGTATTCCTTGCTGTTTATATCGACATTCTACGTATTTTATCCGTTTTTTGGTATTCTGTCATTCGTTCCATCCTCGGTTGTTCTAATTGCTTTGCTAAAGAAACCCAACACCCTAACACTCAACGTTTCGGCATTTCTCCTTGCGTGTGGAATCACTGCGATGTTCGGCATTAGCTTGGAACCGTTTCCAGTTCTCATACTTTTGGTTATTCTTGCAATCTACGATTTCGTTGCCGTTTACACAACTAAACACATGGTTGACCTTGCTGAGAACATTATCAAGCTGAAACTACCACTGCTTTTCGTAATCCCGACTGATGATAGACCTACGATGTTGGGTGTGGGTGATGTAGTCATACCAAACATACTGACAGTTTCAGCTCAAACCTTCCTCAACTCACCAAAAATCTTCGGATTGAAAATACCTGCCTTAACAACCCTGATCGGTGGAGCTTTGGGATTAACAGCTTTATTAATTCTTGCCGAGAAATTCAAAAGAGCTCATGCAGG
>CAYMRE010000133.1:0-2548 GCA_964392755.1 uncultured archaeon | reverse complement strand
GAATGGAAGTGATTAAAGCTGTCAAGTTCAAATATTACGGGAATTTTAACGAACTGTTTAAAGATTTTAGAGAGATGATAGAATTTTGCACCAATAAGGCTTTAGAGCTTAACATAACATCCTACGCCAAGCTTAGAAAAGCAATTTACGAAGAGTGGAAACAGAGGTGGTATCCTAAATACCACTCACATTACTGTCATTCTGCTTGCAAAATCACTAAAGCAATCTTAAAGAACTTCAGAAAGAGGAAAAGAAAAGGATTAACTGATAAAGATAAGCCAGAAGTTAGAAAAGACTTCGTAAAACTCGAAGAAGTGCTCTTTAAGTTTGAGGGTGATAAAATCAAGATAGTTACATCTCCGAGAAATTGGATAACTGTGGATTTAATCGTTGGGGATTATCAGCAAGAATTCGTCGAAGCGTGGAAAAGAGGAGAATTGGATGTTGGAGAACTAATTATTAAGCGAGATTTTATCATAATTCCATTTAAGAAGAGAATTGAGTTCAAAGATGCTAAAGCAGTTATGACGATAGACATCAACGAGAAAAACGTTACATACACGATATTTGATGAAAGAGGAGATGTTATTAAGACTGTAAGATTGGATGTCTACAAAGTGAAGAGAATACACGACGAACATTCAAAGAAAAGAGAAAAGATTCAGAAAAAACTTGCTAAGAAACCACATAAGATAAGAAAAATTTTAAAGAAATATTCTGGAAGAGAGAAAAGAAGAGTCGAAGATTACCTGCATAAAGTTTCAGCTATAATTGTCTCCGAGGCTGTAAGATACAACGCTAAGATTGTAATGGAAAATCTAAAGCATATACGAAATTCTGCTAATGGAAAGAGTAAAAACATAAGGAGAAGGTTAAACAGATGGAACTTCAGAAAATTACAGCTTTTCGTGGAGTATAAAGCTAAGTGGAACGGTTTGAGCGTTGATTACGTTAATCCCCACAAAACTTCAAGCCTCTGCCCGATATGTGGGTACAAGCTAAACTCGAATGGGCAGAGGCTACTGAAATGTAAGAAGTGTAGTTTAGAATTTGATAGAGATGTAGTAGCCACTCTTAACCTCTTCAAGTCAGGATGTGGGGAGTTCCGTTCCCTCCGAACGCTCCCCGATGAGGTATGGCTCGTAAAGCCAGACGGAACGGGAGAACTCCTCAAGGTGGTTGATTATTACGAAAAATTGCTTAAAACACCTTGAGGGGAGAACGGTTATGGGTGTTGAGGATAGGATAAGGAGAGCTAAGAAGATGCTGAGCTACATAGACCTCGATGAAATAAGGGAAGATTTGAAGGAGCTTGAAAGGGCTATAGAGGAGACTTGGAGATACATGAGGGAGATAGGAGTTACGGAGATATGTAAAAGATGCGCTGAGGAGACTGGAAGCTGTTGCAAAGAGTGGGTAGAAGACGAGGTTGACGACGTTATGATTGCCATGAACATGCTGATGGGTGTTAAAATGCCAGAAAAGAGGTTTAAGGATGGTTTTTGTTACTTCTTAAGCGAAAAAGGCTGTATTCTGAAGGTTAGACCGACTATATGCGTCAATTTTCTCTGCGATAAGATCACGAAAACAATAGGATTTGAGAAGGAGAAAAAACTGCAGGAGATTGCTGGAAGGGAGTTAGAACTGGGTTTTATCGTTAGGGAGAAGATTCTGAAGATGCTACCCTTCTATTCTTCGGAACGAAGTTCCTCAAAATCCTACCGTTTGCCTTCCCGCATCCGAGAAAAAATTCCCTCCACTTGACTATTACGTAACCCTTCAGATTGCACTCTATGTCCTTTCCGCTCATCCAATCTAAGGCTTTCTCATCGTCAACGACCAAAACGTTCTTCCTCGCAAATTTACCAACCAAAAAGCAACCTTCTATTGACAGTCTGAAGCCGTTATCGTCGAGCGTTCCAAAATATATACCGTAATGATAAGTTGGAATGTCGAGATTACAGGGTTTGAATGCGTAGACTCTCCTCTTGCCCCTCTCTTCAAACTCAAGGTTTAAGCTGAAAAATTCTTCTTTAGAAATGCCGAACTGTCTCTCCAAAAAATTTGCTATTATCTCTTTCATAGGAGTTCCGTTGCTTCAACCTCTACGCTTTCAACTCCCTCGATGCTTTGAATTCTTTCGACAAGCTGATCTCCTATTCCTCCTTCGTCTGGCATAACAGCTACAACCAAGAGAGCTTTCAAGCCGAAGGCTATCGGCTGAATCTTGTAGTCCTTGATCTCGACATTCTCGGGGGCAACCTCTTTGATCTTCTCGTAGACCTTCTCTAAGTCAACATCTACGTCTTCTGGCATAACTCTCAACTTCATGTAGACCTTACCCATGCTATCACCTCACGGTCCCTCAAACCCGCAGTTGGGGCATTTGTATGGATTCGCCAGCTTCCTACACTTCTTACACCTGTATATCGTCTCACCGCAAACCGGGCAAGGGAACGCTACGTACGTTGGTCCGATCAAATTCGAGTTACAGGTTACGCACGTCGGCATGCGTTGAAGGAGTGTTTGAGGATATTTAAAGTTTGGG
>CAYMRE010000132.1:0-2628 GCA_964392755.1 uncultured archaeon | reverse complement strand
ATCTCTGGACCGTTTATCGTGAAGAAAGATGCCCCTATCTCGTTGGCAACCGCTTTAGCTATGAGAGTCTTACCCGTTCCCGGTGGCCCGTACAAAAGCACACCCTTCGGTGGATCTATTCCCAAGCGCTGGAATATCTCGGGATACTTGAGTGGAAGTTCTATAACCTCCCTAACCTTCTGAAGCTCTTCTTTCAAGCCACCTATGTCCTCATAAGTTACGCCAGCTTTTCCAAACCTCTCAAATCCCTTAGCTGGTCTGTCTCTGTAAATTACGCGTGTAGTCTCGTCTATTATCACGGGACCCTTTGGTTCCGTCTTAACAGCCACAAACACGAGAGCTTGATTCTGAGGGAATCTGAATCCGAAGGCTGGAGCGCTTACAAGGGGAACCAAATCTCCCTCAACAAGAGGTCTTTTCAGGAGTTGATGCTTGAGATATTCCCCTATATCCAAACCGTAAACTCTGAAGTCCATCTTTCTTAAAGGAGCTAGGATAACCATCCTTGCAGACTGATAGTTGGCTTTCCTAACCTTAACCAAATCTCCAACACCAACTCCCGCATTTTCCCTTATGAATCTGTCAATTCTTATTATATTCTTACCCCAATCCCTCTTCGGTGCTCTCCAAACCTTGGCAACGGTCTTTCTTCTACCCTCAATCTCGATTATGTCTCCCGGTGATATTCTCAACCTTAGCATGGCATCGGGATCGAGTCTGGCTATACCCCTTCCAGAGTCGCTCGGATAAGCCTGATTTACCTTGAGAGTCAACTCATCCATGTAGTAGAGATTGTATCAAGTATTAAAAAGGGTTGTGTTGCTATGAGAGCTATGAAAATCATCATCGATTTCAACGAGGTCGATGAGGATTTATTGAAAAATGCCTTGAGAAAGGTTTTCAACGTTGAAGGGGATTTGGAAAACATTCTTAAAACCCTCTCACAGTCATTCGATTTGCGCTTGACAGCTTTACCAATGCCCAAAGATTGTAGGATTTTGAAAGATTTGAGAGGGTTTAAGATCGATCCGAGAAGAAGTTGCGAAGATGAAGTTATCAAGATACTGGCAAAATATTGCAAACCAATCGACGATTTTACAGTTGGTGAAGTTTACGAGTATGAGGGTGTGAGAATAATAGTCTCAGACGATTTGGAGGATTTGACGGTTTTGGAAACCAACGTCGACGACGTAACCGGGGAATTTATAGCTCATGCGATGGAAGAAATTCTGAAGGATGCAATCGACGCTTACGTGTTTACCTGTATAGGGAAGAAGGGGAGACCTTGTTTTATGCTCAAAGTTTTGGTTGATGATAGAAGAGCTTTGAACTTGGCTAAAAAGATGTGTAGGGTATTGCCAACTTTGGGGGTGAGAATGTATAAGGTTAGGAGGTACAAAGTCAACAGGGAAACGATTGAAAAGATCGTAGAACTTTTTGGAAAGGAATTTAAGTTGAGGGTCAAAGTTTCTGAAGTATCGATAAAGCCTGAATTTGAAGATGTGAAGAAGATAGCAAGGGAACTCAAAAAGCCTTTGCCAATGGTTTACAGGGAAATAATCAGGAGGTTGAACTATGAAGATTCCAACGGGCAGTAGGTGTTTGGATAAACTACTCAGCGGGGGATTTGAAAGTGGGACAGTTACACAAATATTCGGTGCGAGCGGAACCGGAAAGACTTCAATCTGTCTGATGTCAGCTTACAGTGCTGTAAATCAGGGTTACAGGGTAGCTTACATAGATACCGAGGGTCTGTCCCCTGAGAGGGTGAATCAGATATTCGTAGACAAGAGTAAGCTGAAGGATGTCTACATCTACGATGTCATAGATTTTAAGCAGCAGAGTTCGGCTATAAAGGAACTTGCGAAGCTATGCAAGGAATTTGAAAACTTAAAGTTGGTTGTAGTTGACTCGTTCACATTTCTGTACAGAAGTGAGCTTGAAGATTTGGAAAAGCAGATGAAGGTTAAAAGGGAGCTGATAGCTCAACTTACGTTTCTTTTGGGCTTGGCAAGGAAGTTCGATTTAGTTGTTGTAATAACCAATCAGGTCTTTACGGATGTAAGGACTGGGGAAGATAGACCGTTGGGTGGACCAAGCATAGATCACATCTCCAAAATAATAATAGGTTTGGAAAAGCTTAACGATAAGAGAAGAGCAACCCTGATTAAGCACAGATCAAAGCCAGAAGGAGAAAGCTGTGAGTTTAGAATTACCGATAGGGGCATCGAGCCTTGATGATACATGCAGATATAAAAATCAAAAACCTTAAATTTGTTCATACACAGCACATAGCATGAGACCAACGGGTGTAACTATTTTAGCGGTGTTGTATGCGATTGGTGGGATTCTTGGAATCGTAGGTGGAGCTTTAAGTTTCGATGCTGTAGCTTTGGTTTTAGGTGTTGTTGAAGTGGCAATAGCTTACGGACTTTGGAACGGTCAGAACTGGAGTAGGATACTGGTCATGATATTCAGCATTCTTGGAATAATCGGTAGTGCCGTGATGATAGCCTTGGGTCCAACGCTGATGATGTTTATGCTTAAAGCGAACCCAATGATGGCTTCGGAGATGAGTATGTTCTTGGGTATGATTTCAACCGTGTTTACGGTTAGCGGTATAATAGG
>CAYMRE010000131.1:0-2658 GCA_964392755.1 uncultured archaeon | reverse complement strand
TATGCTCGTCAAGAAGCTTGACTACGTGAACCCCTTAAAGCTCTACAACGTTTTGAGAGATGAAGACTTCCCTTTCATCCTTGAATCCGCTGGAAAGCACGAAAGGAAGGCAAGATACACGTATGTCTCCGCAAATCCAGATTTCATTGTTGAAATTGACGGAAGGGGAACGAGAATCGATGGGAAGCTAATCAGCAAAGAAACTAACCCCTTTAAGGCTTTGAAGGGTTTGGGAATGAGGAGTGTAGACGGACAGAGGTTCAACGGTGGCTTTGTGGGTTATATAGCCTACGATGCCGTCCACAACTACATCGATGGTGAGATAGAGGAACCTTCAGTTTTTGGCTACTACTCAAACGTCTTCGTTTACGATCACATCTCTGGCATCTTCTACTTCGTATCCCTTGACAAGGACGATGAAAAAGCTAAGGAGGCTGAAAGAATAGTCAGAAAGGCTAAGAAAACGAAGGTTGAAGACGAGGAAGGATATTCCGATGTGATTCGATGTGATGCGAATAAAGAAACCTTTGTTGAGATGGTTGAAAGGGCTAAGGAATACGTTTACTCTGGTGATGTGTTTCAGGTCGTCATTTCGAGGGAATACGAGGTCGATACAGATTTTTCACCTTTCCAGATTTACAGAAACTTGAGGGAGATAAATCCAAGTCCATACATGTTCTGCTTGGAGTTTGGGAAGGCTGTTGTCGGAGCTTCTCCAGAAACGATGTGCTCCGTTGAGAAGAACGTTGTTAAGGTTAATCCCATAGCTGGAACTGCTCCAAGAGGAAGGAATGAGGAAGAAGATAGGACAATTGCGGAGAGACTTTTGGCTGATGAGAAGGAGAGGGCGGAGCATGTTATGTTGGTCGATTTGGCAAGAAACGACGTTAGAAAGGTCAGCAAAGCTGGAAGCGTGAAGGTTACGATGTTCATGGAGGTTTTGAAATACAGCCACGTTCAGCACATCGAGAGTGAGGTTGTTGGAGAGCTTGAAAGCGATATGTTCGATGCAGTTGAAGCTTGCTTTCCAGCTGGAACGCTTACAGGTGCACCGAAGATAAGGGCAATGGAGATCATAGACGAGCTTGAGAAGTCTAAAAGGAGAGTTTACGGAGGTTGCGTAGGTTACTTCTCAGTTAGTGGATACGCAGATATGGCTATTGCAATCAGAATGGTCGAAATAGATGACGTTTGCAGGGTTAGGGCTGGAGCAGGGATAGTTGCAGATTCCAAGCCGGAGAAGGAGTTCTTTGAAACTGAGAACAAGATGTCCGCAGTTTTGAAGGCTTTAAGGGTGGTAGAATGATCGTGTTAATAGATAACAGAGACTCTTTCGTTTGGAACCTCGCAGAATACGCTTCGATTTTTACGAAGGTTAAGGTTCTACCCAACACCGTAAGCTTAGCGGAGATAAGAAGATTGAACCCTAAGGGGATAATAATTTCCCCCGGACCGGGTTCACCTGAGAGTAAGAGGGATGTTGGAATTAGTCCCAAGGTCGTTTTAGAGATGGATATTCCGATTTTGGGCGTATGCTTGGGTCATCAGATAATAGCTCACGTTTTTGGTGGTGTCGTTGGCAGGGTCAAGCCTGTGCACGGTAAATCGAGCGTTGTTAAGCATGATGGAGAGGGGATATTCAGGGGAGTTAGGAATCCGATAGAGGTGGGGAGATACCACTCCTTAGCGGTTCTGAAAGTTCCCGAGGGTTTCAAGGTCACAGCTAAGGTTGTCGACGATGATTTGGTCATGGGGATAAGGAGTAGAGACGGGAGAATTGAGGGTGTTCAGTTTCATCCTGAAAGCGTTTTAACTCCGAGAGAGGAAGGTTTGAAAATGATAAGGAACTTCGTGGAGATGTGCCATGTTCGTTAAAATCTGCGGTATCAAGAGCTTGGAGGAACTTGAGATCGTTGAGAAATACGCTAACGCTACTGGAGTTGTTGTCGAATGCGAATCCAAGCGTAGAATTCCGCTTGAAAAAGCCAAAGAGATAATAGAATGTGCGAATATCCCCGTCTTCGTAGTATCAACTCTTACGGATTTGAATGGTTGGATGAGGGTTATCGAGAAGACTCAAGCTGAGTACGTTCAGATTCATGCAGAAGTCTCACCGGATTTGGTCGAGAAGGTTAAGGAGTTGGATATTAGGGTTATGAAGGCTTTCAGAGTTCCTAAGGTTAGCGAAGATCCTGAGAGGGATGCTAAATCTTTGATTGAGCAAATCAGGTTGTATGAAGCGGATTTGATTCTACTTGACACAGGAAAGGGCACGGGTTTAACTCACGATCACAGAGTTAGTAGGATAGTTGCCAAGGAGTTCGACGTTATTTTGGCTGGCGGTTTAAATCCTCAAAATGTTGCTGAGATAGTTGAATTCGTTAAACCTTTTGGAGTCGACGTTTCGAGCGGTGTTGAAAAGAACGGGAGGAAGGATGAAAAACTCGTTGCGGATTTCGTTAGGGAGGTGAGGAAATTTGAAAGCTAAGTTAAATCATGAAAAGTTTGCAGTCGTGAAGACTGATGAAATCCCGGAAGATTTCTTCGCAATAGTTAAACTTTCAGAAATCACTGCAGTCGTTCCAGAAAGTGCTATTGCCGACTTAAGAGTTAAGGAGGCAGAATACGGTTTTAGGCTGATAACGTTCGACGTCGATT
>CAYMRE010000130.1:0-2690 GCA_964392755.1 uncultured archaeon | reverse complement strand
CTTTCATGTATCTGGCAACTGCAGTCTTCAAGGATTTAAAAAGGGCTGAAATGACCATCTAAGCGTTCAATCTCTTTCTAACCATTGGATTGCTCTTAGCTATTTCCATCAAATGTGCTTCGAAGCTCGTAAACGATGGAACAGATTCACACAAGAATATTCCCGTTCTTCCAACCTCTCTTCTCTTTTCCAAAACTCTTATTCTTTCTTCAACGATGTCCAGGCTAACGTCAAGCACCTTTGCTACATAGCTCGGCTCAACGTCGCTTACGGGTATCTCTATGTGTCCCTCCTCCGTTGGAACTATCAGAACGAGTCTTTTATCGACACCGGCAACTCTCTTATCTTGCAAAAGCTCTTGATAATCTAAGCATCCTCCGAATCTGTAAAAATCGAGTTCGTTTTCCTTCATCTTGACGAGTGGAAAGCTTACGGTTGTGTTGTCAGTTAGCACGAATTCACCCTTTATAGCGTAGTTAGGAGTTGCTTGGACTATTCTCCTCTCAAGAATTTCAAAACCTTCCAACGCAATCTCTATCCTGTAAGAAGGTATTTGATATGGGATGAATATATCGACATCGCTGTTCTTGTTAACGTCTCCCCTCGCGACAGATCCGTAGACTATCGATTCTATCCCGAAGTCTTTTAGCTTTTCCATGACATCCTTTGCTCTCTTTCTTTTCTCTTTCAAGATTTTCCAGTGTTCTTTCGTGTAGATGACAACTCCTCTTCCTTCGTAAGTTGCAACTTTCATTGTACCGTCTCTTCGATCCAATCCAAAAATTCTCTCAACCCTTCCTCAACTACGAAACTGCATATACAGGGTACTTCGTAGCTGTGTATTTTCTTAACCTCCTCTTTTATCTCTTTGAACTTTTCAGCTTTGGTCTTGCAAATCACGACAAACTCGATGCAGTCTTCTATCTTACCCTCCCACCAGAACATCGATCTAACTGGGAATATATTTGCACATGCAATGAGTTTTTTCTCCAAAAGATGCCTTGCAATCTTTCTGGCTTCATCAAAATCCTTTGCGGTTATGTATATGAACACGAACATATTTGCCGTTCTATTCGAGTGTTTTAAATTTTACTTGACCAAAACCACCGGTTGTTTGGCTTTAACCACGACGTACTTTGCAGCCTTTCCAAGTATAACCTCTTCCATCAATGACCTTCTCTTCATACCCAAAACAATCATTATCGCATTGACCTCATCCGCAAACTCCACTATGTCCTCACCCGGGCTTTTCCCTCTAATTAGCATCCTTGCTTCAAACTCTACACCGTACTCCTCAGCAATCTTTCTAGCTTCTTCGAGTATTTTCTCCCCTCTCTCAATGTCCTCCATATCAGTTCGATCTCCACCGAACAGAGAATGCACGGCGTAAACTTTAACTCTTCTTAGCTTTCCCTCTTCCAAAGCAAACCTGAGAGCTCTGAAGCTTCGATCAGAACCGTCTAAACCCACGACTATGCTCATGGTTTTGATAGTATCGATGTGGGTCAAATAGTTTACTTTTCTGTGTTGAAAGTTTTATATACCCATTCTCAAACCTTGCGATATGGCAAAGGAGAAGGAACACATAAACGTGGCTATAATTGGACACGTAGACCACGGGAAGAGCACACTGATCGGTAGATTGCTGTATGAGGCGGGTCAGATACCACCACACATAATCGAGCAGTACAGAAAGGAGGCTGAGCAGAAAGGTAAAGCCACATTCGAGTTCGCATGGGTTATGGACAGACTTAAAGAGGAAAGAGAGAGAGGTGTTACAATTGACGTTGCCCACAGAAAGATCGAGACAAACAAGTACATCGTAACGATCATCGACTGCCCAGGTCACAGAGACTTCATCAAGAACATGATCACTGGTACATCTCAGGCTGATGCTGCCATTTTAGTAGTAGACGTTGCTGAGGGTGTACAGCCACAGACAAAGGAGCACGTATTCCTCGCAAGGACTTTGGGTATCAACCAGATGATCGTAGCTATCAACAAGATGGACAGAGTAAACTACGACCAGAAGAAGTACGAGGAGGTTAAGAACCAGGTTGCCAAGTTGCTCAAGTTGGTAGGTTACAAGGTTGACGAGATCCCGTTCATCCCAGTGTCAGCTTATCACGGTGACAACGTGTTCAAGAGGAGCGACAAGATGCCGTGGTACAACGGGCCAACGATCTTCGAGGCTTTCGACTTGCTCAAGCCACCGATAAAGCTTATCGACAAGCCACTCAGAATTCCAATACAGGATGTCTACTCGATCAAGGGTGTCGGTACCGTACCAGTAGGTAGAGTTGAGAGCGGAGTACTCAAGGTTGGTGACAAGGTAATCTTCGAGCCACCAGGTGTTGTTGGAGAAGTTAAGAGCATCGAGATGCACCACGAGCCATTGCAAGAGGCTAAGCCGGGTGACAACATCGGTTTCAACGTAAGAGGTGTCAGCAAGAAGGACATCAGGAGAGGAGACGTAGCCGGACACCCAGACAACCCACCGACAGTTGCAAAGGACTTCACTGCTCAGATAATCGTACTACAGCACCCAACAGCCATTACGGTCGGTTACACACCAGTAGTCCACGCACACACTGCACAGGTTGCATGTAGATTCGTTGAGCTTCAGAAGAAGATCGACCCAAGGACTGGTGCGGTTAAGGAGGAGAACCCGCAGTTCCTGAAGACTGGTG
>CAYMRE010000129.1:0-2728 GCA_964392755.1 uncultured archaeon | reverse complement strand
GAAGCTGTGGTTTTACCACTTAGAGGTAATCCGACAAAAGCTATAACTCTCATAACGGCTCGTTGATGGGATGATTTATAAATTCAGCCTCACCCATATCTGAGCTCCTTTCGGAACCTTAACTCTTAAAGGTTTGTCAAACTCCTCAGCCCTCTCCAAAACCCATGCATAAAGCTTGGAATCTCCAGCGTACTCTTTCAAAACCTCGTATTTAACCCTATGCTTCTCCTCATGCTCCGATAGTTCTTCAACCGTGAAAGGCCCTAAAACGTCTACAAGTTCGACCTTACCTACCACGAAGCCCTTACTTATTATGTATATCTCCCCTCTAACGTTCGTCCTCCTCTTCCTTATCTCCCAAACCTTTAACCCCTTGACTATCATCGATGCGTAAGGCTCCTTAACTATCAATCCCAGCCTCATCTATCGGACTTTGCAAAACGTTATTTTAACATTTGACCACTTACAGCAATGATATGCAGAGTCGTCGATAGAGAAATTCCAAAGTACAAGCACAGATGGTTTGGAACACTAACAGTTGAATGCAACGGTGAACAGTTTTTGCTTTACTCCGCTGGAATTCCCAAGTGGATAAAGGTAGGCGAAAAGGTTGAGTTGATACCGAAAGCGAAGCCGAAGGTTATAAGGGGTATCAACACGTTCCTATTTGAAGACTACGAACTCCACAAGTTTTACAACGGGGAGAAGATTAAGGTCTGGCCTTACTGGGTCAAAGATGTGGAGTTGCCGAGGTACAGTCCTTTCGGCGAAGAGATATACAGATACAGGATTAGGGCAAGAGAAGCTGTTTTCGAATCCGATTTTGAAGCTATTGCGGAGCTTGAACAGTTCCACTACGCTTCCGAGAAGGAGAAGGTGGCAATATGGAGATGTGAGAGGTGCGGTGAAATTGTTGAAGCGAATACAAAGCCGAAGTGTCCGAAATGTGGAGAAGATATGACGATTGCAGAAATAAAAGGCTCTACTCCAGCATCACGCTTCCTAATACTGGAACTACTTAACAGAGAAGCTTATGAGCCAAAATTCTTGGCTTACGTTCGTGTAGATCCTCCAATACCTCTCATGCATCGCAGATTGCCAGATGGAAGGATAGAGAGAAATATAAGGGAGAAGGTTTTTCCAAGGGACTGGTTTCATCCAGTTTACAGCCCAGAACTCTTGATGAGAAAGATGTTCAGAGAACTTAAAGAGAAGTACAGTAAGAGAGTTGCTAGGCACAAGCTCTGGGAAGTTGCAACTTTAAAAGCTTTGGATATAAGCAACACAGCCTGCTCGAGAATTGCGAGGGTAGTTGTTCATCCAGATTACAGATCCGACGGAATTGGGGTTACAGCCGTAAAGCTCGCAGTTGAATGGATAGCGGAGAGGAGAGTTCCAGAGATGAGAAAGAAGAAACATTTGGTTGAGACGATAGCTCAAATGGCTAGATTCAATCCATTCTTTGAAAAGGTCGGATTTAAATACGTGTGGGATACAGCATCCGGCAGACCAGTACTATACTACCCCTTAACGGATGAGGCAAAAGATTATTTAGAGAAATTCCTCAGCACGGATGAATTTGCAAGAATTCACGGTGGAAGGCTCTGCATTTCGAAGTACGGCAGAGTTGAGGGGATGAAGAAGCCTATAGTTTTCAGAAACGTTTCTAAGGTTTTCGAAAGCAAACTCGATATAAGGAGTGTCAGCGAGGAGATAAGGTTTCTGCTTTCCGCATTCGGAGTAAAATCGAGGGTAATTCAGAGATGCGTTATAAGAAATGCGAACTTTGAGATCAAGCCGGGGGAAGTTGTTGCAGTTGTCGGTGCAAGCGGTGCTGGAAAAACAACTCTTCTTAGACTCATCTACGGTGCAATAACCGGGAAAGACAGACCGACATCGGGTGAAATAGAAGTGGAGAAATGCAAGGTTTCCGCTTTAATCCCTCAAGAGATAGAGCCCGAATTCGGAGATGAGAGCGTAATAGAGCATATCTATAGGAAGTGCGGTGATCTTCAGTTGGCAGTTGAAATACTGAACAAGTCTGGGCTGTCTGATGCGGTTTTGTACAGAGCGAAGTTCTCAGAGCTTTCGACTGGGCAGAAGGAAAGGGCTAAGCTTGCATCCCTTTTAGCTGAGAAACCGAGTCTAATTTTAATCGACGAATTCGCATCGCACCTCGACACTCTAACGGCCATGAGAGTTGCCAAGAAGTTTGGAGAACTCGTCAGAAGTGCTGGAATAACCGCTGTAATCGTAACGCATAGAAAGGAAGTTATAGAAGCTATGGGCGTTGATAAGGTAATATATGTCGGATACGGAATTACAAAGGTCGAGAACTATGATCGTTCTGTTCGTTTGCAGAGGTAATGCCTCACGTTCTCAGATCGCTGAAGCTATATTCAACCACTTGGCGAAGGGTAATTTCAAGGCTTTTAGTGCGGGATTGAAGCCAGCTGAGAGGGTTTCGAGTAAGGCCAAAGCCGTTTTGAAGGAGATGGGAATTGAGTGGAATGGAAAGCCCAAAGCTCTTACAAGAGAGATGCTCGAAAAAGCAGATCTAATAGTTGCGATGTGTGAAGGGAATTTCCCAAAGGAGAAGACGATCTACTGGGATGTGGAGGATCCTATGGGTAAGGACTTGGAATTTTACAGGGCTGTTAGAGATGAAATATATCGCAGAGTTAAGGAACTTTTAAATAGCCTTGGTTCGAGTGTGATCAGTCCATGA
>CAYMRE010000128.1:0-2806 GCA_964392755.1 uncultured archaeon | reverse complement strand
TGCTTAAGAAACTCCTTGAATCGGGATTTCTGAACGTGAGAAGAGAGGGGAGAAAGAAGGTCTATTCCCTGTCAGAGAAGGGGAAGAGAGTTTTGAGAGAGGCTATGGAAAAGGAGAAGGAGGCAATTGCGAAGAAGATAGATGTTCTCAAGTCGTCTGGGATTTTAAACGAGAGAGAGGCTGTCAATATAATCCAATTCATCACAACGAGGAGGGAGATATTAATAAAGCTTCACGAATTGAAGAATTGGGATGTTTTCATAGATGCTCTGACCAAAGCTGTGGAAAGGGATAAGAATGCCGTTGAAAAAGTCTTAGAAAAAATTATAAAAGAGCTTAAAAAAATTTGAGTCATTATCGGTTATCGATATACTTATATCCTTTGGAGTGTACGCAATTCAATGAAGCTGAGCACGCTACCTCTGATACTCATCTTAATCTTGGGCATCGCAAACGCACAGGATATAGCTTTTCACGTTTCAATTGTAGGTGATGGTAAGCTCCATCCGGGCGTTGACACCTATATAACGATTATCGTGGAGAATGAAGGGAAAGCTGATGGCTTTACTCTCAACGAAAACACTTCACATCTACTTTCACTCGTAACAACTGCAAAAGATCTTAGAGTAAAAATTGAGGATGATTGGATTCCGATAAAGGTTGAGAGTGCAAATCCGCAGATTGTTGGTGATCTTCCAGCTGGAAAAGTTGCGAAGGTTGTCTTCAGAGTTAGAGTCGATGACTCTGCAAAGTTGGGTGAATACAGGATTCCAATTAAGCTGAAATACACCAAGGTAACTTACACACCCACAACTTCGGGCGTAATCCTGTACTATCATGAGAATGAAGTTGATGTTGAGTATCTCAAAGTTGAGATAACCAAGAAGGATTACGATTTCAGCGTTGTTGACTTAAAGTCGAATCTGAGAACGTCCGAGGAGGGCTTGGTTGAAGTAACGGTTAAGAATAGCGGAAGGTTCAAGCTCAGCAATGTAACACTCGTTTTAAACGTTACACCACCTTTAAAACCAAATCCAAACGCCATTTCGGCTTATCTGGGTGATCTAGATCCAGAAGAGACTGCAAAAGCTAAGTTTAAAGTTTACGTTATGGAGAGTGCTTTAAGCCAGAGTTATCCGGCCAAACTCCTCTTATTCTATAAATTACCAAACGGAGAAACTGCAGTACTTTCTAAATCCGTCGGTTTAAAGGTTTACGCTGATGAGACTTTCACTGTTAAAGATATCACATGCTTTGTAACTCCAGCAAAGTTCTTTGAGGATAAACGCATACCTTCGAGAGGATTTGTAAAGATAACAATTGTGTCCAATGCGAACGTGAGCGATGCTGTTGCAGACCTAACATTTGAAACCACCATTCTCCAAGCTGAAAACTCACCTTACTTGGGCAACCTTCATAAAGGTGAATCGAGAAACGTAACGTTCTATATAAAATCCCTCGCATTCAAGGGGGATTACAGGGCCATTCTGATAATTCGATACACGATGTTCGGAGATGATTTAATCAGTGAAAAGCACTATATCGACGTTAAAGTTGATTCCTCCCCTTTGAGAGTTGAAAAGGTTGAAAGTGTAAACTTGGCAGTGGGAGGTAGTGGGGAAGTCTTAGTTACGTTGAAAAACACGCTCAACAGAACTGTTAAGGATTTGGAACTCACCATCGTAACACCAAAGTCTATGAAACCTCTCAGCCCAACATACTACATTCCCAAGATCGATTCGTTTGATGTTGAAGATGCCAAGTTCAGGCTTGCAGTGTCTGGTGAAGCTTCAAGCGGTTCCTACAAGCTCTACTTGATCGAAAGCTTCGATTTGGATGATGTCGACGATCTAACAAGCATATCGGAGATTCCAGTCTTTGTCAAGTCTAAAGTGGCAAACTTCGAAGTTGTCTCGGTTAAAAGCACACTCTATCCAGACGAAACGGGAGATGTTGTCATCGAGATTAGAAACATTGGAAACGTTACCATACACAACGGAGTTGTCGAACTGTACGTTTCTACTCCCCTAACAATTGCCGGAGGTACAGCACCGAGCGGTTTGATAGGAAAAGTTCAGCCGGGATTGTACTTCATAGGAACTCTAAAGCCAAATGAGGTTGCTGTTGCTAAGTTCAGAGTCGATGTTGATAAAGACGCTGGAGCGGGCTATTACCCAGCAATTGTGAAGATTAAGTACGACGACGATGAAGGCTACACACACGAGTCGAACTCAATAACCGTATCTTTAGAGGTAAGGGAAAAACCTCTCCTAAATCCTGTAACCGTTTCAGCGACTGTACTCATAGTCTTAGCGGTCTTTGTCAGTTTAAGATTCGTAAAGAGGAGAGTTAAATGAACAGAGAGTGGTTAGCTTTCATTCCGGTAGGATTAGGGTTATTCATGGTTCTTCTTGACGTCAGCGTTCTGAATGTAGCACTTCCAAGAATTGCGGAAGATTTTCATGCGAAAATGTCTGATCTCCAATGGGTTCTAAACGCATACACACTCACCATGGTAGTCCTACTCGTTTTGGCTGGCAGAATAGGTGACATAATAAGGAGGGACAGATACTTCCTCTTTGGAATGGGAGTGTTTGCAACGGGAAGTTTTCTATGCGCTCAGGCTTGGAGTATAGGCTCTCTGATAGTTTTCAGGGCTATTCAGGCAGTTGGAGGTGCAATTCTTAGCAGTAACTCCCTTGCGATTGCAACAGAGCTTTTTCCGCCCGGAAAGAGAGGAACGGTAATGGGTGTAAATGCTGTTCTCGTTGACTCAAGCTTGGCTTTGGGTCCGGTGATAGGAGGA
>CAYMRE010000127.1:0-2870 GCA_964392755.1 uncultured archaeon | reverse complement strand
GATGCATGGATTATGTCCGTGCTTCTACCTATTGCGGTAACCACCCTGTCATCCTTCTCCAATTGAACTATAACGTCGACGGGTGCATCCGTTCCAGTCATAATCCTGATCTTTTCGACCAATCCCGAAAGTTTCGGATTTTTCTCGACGAGATTTTCTATGTATTCTATGACCTTATCGTCTATTATGGCGTTAGCTTTGTAGTTCACCAACTTTACATTCACCAACTCACCGACAGCCTTATCACCGCTCCTATTCGCATACTCCTTCAAAGCGTTCTTCAAAGCTCTGATCGACGCATCGAAAGGTCCCTTACCCAACGCTGTAGCCTCAACGTCCTCCCCGTTCAAACTGATCTTTACGCTTGCGTGAGGAGAAGTCCCGCTCTTTCCGCATACGACGTTCAAGCCCTTTAATACGATCTTCCTTCCCTTTTTAACATTCAAAACTTCTTCGATTATCCTTATCAGGTCCGAACCCATAACCTTCTGCCCTCTTCCCTCAATCTCCTTTATTCTCCTCATTATCTCTTTAACTTGCTCTCCGTTAGCCTCGTATCCCAGCTCTTCTATCAATTTTATTATACTGGCTTTACCGCTGTGCTTTCCGTGAACTATAGCTCTCCTCCTTCCGATTGTTTCGGGGTCGATAGGCTCGTAAGCCTTGGCATTCCTGAGCAAAGCGGAAGTGTGAATTCCGCTTTCGTGCATGAATGCGTTGTATCCAACTATAGGTTTGTTTAAGGCGATGGGGAATCTCGTTAAAGCTTCTACGAGCTTCGAAGTATCGTAAATTTTTTCCTTCCTGATTTTTGTCTTCACGCCGTAAAACGTTTCCAAAGCAAGAACAACCTCTTCAAGAGGAGCGTTACCCGCCCTTTCTCCCAATCCGTTGATGGTTACGTGAATCTCTTTAGCCCCACCTTTAACTGCAAATACGGTGTTTGCAGTTGCCAATCCGAAGTCGTTGTGTCCGTGAAAGGCTATGGGAACGTTAAATTCGGAAGTCAACTCTCTCATTATGCACTCCGTCCTTTCGGGAGTAAGAACTCCAACAGTATCTGTAAATGTCAATCTATCCGCTTTGGCATCCAAAACCGCTCTAAATAGTTCCTTAACGAAGTTTAAATCCGCTCTCGAAGAGTCTTCAGCGCCGAATTCTACTATCAAACCTCTCTCCTTAGCGTATTCCACAGCCTTAACCGACATCTCAATTATATCCTCTCTACTCTTACCCGGGAATTTGGTTTGAATGTGTATGTCCGATGAAGGTGCAACCATGAATACGGAATCGGCATCGGCATTAGCTACCGCATCTATATCTATCTCCTTGATCCTCGCAAAGCTACAAATTTCAGCATTCAAACCAGCGTTTGCAATCTCCTTTACGGCTTTAAACTCCTCCTCTCCAGCTATAGCCGTCCCAGCCTCTATTATGTCAACTCCGAGATCGTCCAAAGCTTGAGCTATCACCAGCTTCTGCTCGACCGTCAGAGATATTCCCGGCGTCTGCTCTCCATCTCTGAGTGTGGTATCCAAAATCCTTAGCATCGCTCAGGCTTGGCACAGCTTAAGATATACCTTTCGATTGGTCAAGATTTATAAATCGAGACGGTAAAAATGGAATGTGAAGGCGATCGTTTTATGTGCGGGCTTTGGAACGAGGATGGGCAGAACAGTTAAGCCTCTCTTAAAGGTTGCGGGGAGAGAGATACTGTTCAGAACTCTCAAGCTACTTCAAGATAACGGAATAGACGAGTTCATTGTGGTTGTAAATAACGAAAACAGAAAAGTGATCGAAGATTTTCTAAAAAAACACAACTTCAAGTATCGAATTGTTGTAAATCCCCATCCAGAAAAAGGAAACGGTTACACGTTCTACTTGGCTAAAGACTTCGTCGATGACAGGTTTGTGCTCGTTATGGGTGATCACGTTTACGATGAAGAGTTTGTTAAGGTTGCTCTAAATGGAGATGGACTTATATGCGATAGAAATCCGCTTTACGTCGATATAGATGAGGCAACGAAGGTTTCGGTTAAAGATGGGAGGATTGAAAGGATAGGAAAGGATTTGAAGGAGTGGTGCTGTGTTGACACGGGGTTTTTCATCTTAACTAAGGAAGTATTCAGATACGCTGAGGAAATCCTTGACAGAGATGAAATTAAGCTTTCCGATATAATGGAGAGGGCTAAAATCAAGGTTACCGAAATCTCCGGCTTATTTTGGATGGATGTTGATACTCCTGAGGAGTTGAAGAAGGCGAACAAACTTCTGGTTAGAAGGAGTTACAAGGGGAGGGGAGACGGTTTCGTATCGAGGCATATAAACAGAAAGATAAGTTTAAGACTTTCCGAGCTTCTCGTTAATCGCATCACTCCGAATCAGGCTACTCTAATTAGCTTTCTCGTCGGAATATTCTCAGCAATATTAAACCTGTTTTCGATACCTCTTGCAGGTCTCGTTTATCAGATTAGCTCAATACTCGATGGAATAGACGGAGAAATTGCCAGGGCAAGCTTAAGGACTTCAAAATTTGGAGGATGGTTGGATTCAGTATTGGATAGATACGTAGATTTCCTGTTTCTCTTAATCCTATCCTTCGTTTCGAGTTTGAATAATTTGGAGTGGATCATAGCATGTTTTGCAATGTTCGGCTCTTTCATGGTTAGCTACACTACCGAAAGATACAAAGGTGCCTTCTTCAGCGACTTCTACAGCGATTTCGACTTCAGATTCCCGGGCAAGAGGGATGAGAGGATATTCCTGATATTCATCTTCTGTCTGTTCTCCTTCCTTGGAAAGCTTGTTATCGTTACCCTATTAGCATTGATTGCGGTGATAACGAATCTGAGAGTCGTTGCAACGATTTA
>CAYMRE010000126.1:0-2883 GCA_964392755.1 uncultured archaeon | reverse complement strand
AACACTCTCGAAAATATTCGATGTTGTTAAGATTGACGAGCTTTTCAAGCCTTTAGCGAAACACATCAACCTGTCGTTCTCATCCCTAATACTGGCAATCGTTAATGTAGGTATAGCACTTACAGCCCTCTACACCATATCGAGTGTAGCATTTCCCGAAGGGATAAAGTACGTCAACACCGCTTTGGATTACTTCGGTAGGGTTTTGAGCGTTATATTTCTCATTGCAATAGTCTTTGTTGCGGTAAGTAGAATCTCGGAGAAGGTTGCAGTTGAAGGAAAGATGAAGGGTTTCATGACTCTAATGACCCTGTTCATAGTCTTAGTCCTTCTCATAGACGTGACGAATCTCACACCGGAGATAAAATCCGCTCTTGCTTGGGGTTTGAGTATAGGAGTCGGTATATCCATGGGTGTGTTCACCGTATGGTTCTTCTTCCACGACATTTTGAGCAAAAAAGGTTAATACATCGTGAACGTAGTGATGACAAATGTTGAAGGACAAGCTTACCGAACTGAAGTATAGACTTGCGGAGAGGTTCGTTCAGAGAGAAGCCGAGATAACCGCAATACTTGCTGGATTACTGTCGGGAGAGCCTACGATACTCGTTGGAGATGTTGGAACTGCTAAAACGGCTTTAATCGAGAACTTGGCGAGTATGATCGATGCAAGGTACTTCTACTACCTCCTAACAAGATTTACCGAGCCAGACGAGATACTGGGTGTTTTGGATATAAATGCATTGAGAGAGGGTAAGTACGTTAGGAGGACCGAAGGAAAGCTTCCTCAAGCTGAAATAGTCTTCTTAGATGAAATTTTCAAAGCAAGCTCAGCTATCAGAAACATTCTTTTGGACATAATCCTTAACAAGAGAATTTTCAGCGACGGGAATTACATAAGGTTGCCGATGTTAGCGTTGTATACCGCAAGCAACGAGATAAGCGGTGATGTGGAAGATGCACCATTCTACGACAGGCTAACGATAAGGTGCTTCGTTAAAGGTGTTTCAGAGGATTCGTGGGAGGAATTGATAGAAAAGGGTGTTGAACTCGATTTAGGCGTTGAAAGCAATATCGTGATGAATGTAAACGACGTTAAGAATTTACAGAATGCGGTAATGGAGAAGTTCAGGCAGATTACCAACAACAGAGATCTAATAAGAAGGTACATCGAAGCTTTGGTGAGGTTGAAGCAGAGGGGAGTTAAAATTTCGGATAGAAGGAAGATAAAGGTTCTAAAAGTAGCTTCAGCGATATCCTTCGTTTACGGAGAGAACGATGTCAGCTTGGATTCTCTTGCGGAAGCTTTAAAGCTTACTGCAGTTCACGATGAGGAGGATTTGAAGAAGGTCGAGCAGATTATACTCGAACTCGGATTGAGCAGTTTCTATCAGCACGTGCAGAAGATTCAGGTCGTTACAGCTGAGTTGCAAAACGCTCTAAATGCAAGTCTTAACGGCGGAATGGAAGAGCTTAAGATGCTCTCTACAATTTACAAGAAAGCATCAACTCTAATGGATGAAATACCGAAGAATCCGAGATTGTTACCGTACATAAGACAGTTCAAGCAGGTTTACAGCAGGGCTGAAGATGTTTTGGAGAGGAAGAAGGCTGAACTCTTTGGAATATGAAGAACAACCTGATAAACGTAACGAACGATGATTTCATATACCAGCTGATCGCTCAGAGGATTGAAGGTTATCTACCAAAGGATCTGCAACAGGTTTACAGGGTTTGCGAGCAGATTCAGCTTATCGCTACGGATTGTTACTTCCTGCATTACTCCCTCTACCCCTTCTTAAGGTCTAAGAACGAGGACGACGTGCTTGAAGAGGCGAGGAGGTTTTTGCAGGATTACATAACAAGTGAAAGGTATCAGAAGATAAAGATGCTTACGACTTTAGACGATGAGATGAGCTTGGCTTACAGCATAGCCTTAGCAAAGGCTGTTATAGGAAAAGTATTGGGACTGATAAGACTTGAGCACGAAAACCCGTTCGAGAATCTGAAAGCTTACGTCGTATGGGCTATGAGGGCTATGGTTGAAGGCGGTGAGATTCCAGCGATTTTGGAGTACGCAACCGAATATGCTGAAGAGATGGTCAAAAATGCAAACGATGTGAGGGAACTTATAGGCGGAAAGAGGGCTGGAAAGGAGGAGGGAACATTCAAGAAAGTTTTGGATTTGGCTGAGCACATGCTCTACGTGAAGTTTATGAGGGACATAGTCTCCTTCTCGAAGAAGCTCTTCAGCCACATTCCCAAAGCAACGTACATTCTGAAGAAGAGGGGGAGGTTTGGAGAGGAATTGTCGGGATACAGCCTAACAAAGAGAATAGACAGGGCGTTGGTTAGGGAGTTGGCATTGCCAGAAGAGCTTTTTTTGAAGAAGTTTAGCGGTGAAGGATTTCTAACTAAAGAGAAGCTCAGCATTGCTGAAGGTGCCTATTACATCCTCGTGGATAAAAGTGGGTCTATGATCGGTGAGAAAACCGTTTGGGCGAGGAGCGTTGCCTTAGCGATTTACAGGATGGCGAGCGTTAAGAGGAGGAGATACTTCCTGAGATTCTTCGACAAGAAAACCCATCATTTGTTAAGCGATCCGCATGAAGTGGTCGATGCCATTCTAAAGGTTAAATCGAACGGAGGTACTGACATAACTAACGCCTTAAGAACGGCTGTAAAGGATTTGGTTGAGAGGGGATTGTCGGATTTGACGAACACAATTGTAATAATAACGGATGGGGAAGATGTAGTTGAAGACCTTTCAAGGGATTTGAAGAAGGCCAATGCTAACCTCATCTCGGTTATGATTCAGGGGGAGAACGAGACTTTAAAAGACCTAAGCGACTGCTACATGAGAGCGGAGTTGAGTGAAGCTGG
>CAYMRE010000125.1:0-2896 GCA_964392755.1 uncultured archaeon | reverse complement strand
C
This sequence comes from uncultured archaeon, assembly GCA_964392755.1. Lineage (GTDB taxonomy): Archaea > Halobacteriota > Archaeoglobi > Archaeoglobales > Archaeoglobaceae > Archaeoglobus_B. Next base: position 2,895 of record CAYMRE010000125.1, on the reverse strand, counting down.
ATATCGTTCAAGCTTGAAGAGCAGGATAGAGAGAGTATCATCAGATTGAAGAAGCTTAAGAGCAAGAAAGCAAAAGCTCAGAGCTAAAGGTACATAGCATCCAAATCTTTTCTCTTTTCGAACTCATAGTTAACGCTCCAGATTATGTAAAGCTTACACTTGAAAACCTCCCTTAAGGCTCTCATGAGCTCTGATTTCGTAAGCTCTTCCAAATATAGGGGAACTTGGAATTCGATCTGCTTAACGTTTTCAGCATCTGGAATCATTCTGAATTCAGCATTTCTAAAGAGCAAATCCATCTTCCACTTGTGTATCAAAGCCCTTTTCTTCTCCGTAGGTAGAGAATGTAAAGCTTTATAGTGATCTTCGCTCAGAACTATTCCGCTCACAACCAAAACCAAATCTCTATCCTTTAACTTGATCACATCACACATCTGCTTCGAGTTAAGAGGAAACTCAACTAAGAAATGCCATTCTGCATTCTCGTCTGGAACTTCAGCCTTTAGTATACCCTCTTCGGCAAGCCAACTCTTCACAACTTCTTTCATGGAGAAAGTTCACCTGCAAGCTTAAATCTTTACCATAACTTTGATTATAAAAACTTACGAAAGATAAATGCCAAAACCTAATATATGTGTTCGTTTAAGCTGTTTGATATGGAAAGAATAGAGAGTTTAGCTGATCAGATAATATCGCAGTTCAAGAGCTTAGGTTACGATATAGACAGAAACGAGGTAGTGAAGAGGCTCAAGCTACTCATCCACGAGTTTAAGGTTCCCGAGAACGAGGCTGTGAGGACTGTAAGAAACTGGATAATTAAAGAGTACGATATTCCAAGAGAAAAGATCATAGCTGAAGCTCCTCTTGTAAAGATAAAGGACATTACTAAACCGGGTCAGTGGGTAAGCTTGAAAGCTAAGGTCGTTCAAATATGGGACTCTTCAAGTCCGAGCGTTTCACAAGTTGGGCTTATTGGAGATGAGACTGGTATAATTAAATTCGTTATATGGGCTAAGTCTGGTAAGGGAGAGGTCGAGGAGGGTAAGTGCTACCTCTTCAGGAACGTCGTAACGGATAGCTTTCAGGGTAGGATGCAGATAAACGTCGGTAGAACGAGTGAGATAATAGAGATAGACGAGGATATTCCTCTACCACCGAGGGAAATAGAGGTTGTCGGGGCGTTGGTTGCAATTCAGCAGAACAGCGGATTGATACAGAGATGTGAGGTTTGTCACAGAGTTATGACGAAAGGAATATGCCCCATCCATGGGAAGGTTAGAGGTTACGACGATTTGAGGATAAAGGGTGTTTTGGACGATGGGGAAAACATCTATGAGATAATACTTAATGAAGACAACATAAAGGAGCTTACTGGAATAGACCTACAAAAAGCGAAGCAGATAGCATCTGAGAGACTCGATAGGAATGCGGTTCTTTCGGAACTCAAGAAGATGCTCCTCGGCAGATACTTCAAAGTTGTAGGTGTTAGAGGTGGAAGATACCTGCTCGGTAGGAGTGTTGAGAAGATTGAGGGAGTTAATGAGGAAGAAATAGATAGACTCCTGGAGGTGCTGACATGAACGGGATCAGGAGGAGGGAAGTAGCCAGAAGGGTGTTCGCATACGAACTGAACAGATCTACCTACAGATTCCCAAGAGAGGATGAGAAATCCCCCACTTACGTTCTAACTCCCTTAGGTGTTAGGGTCAACAGGATATTTTTGGTCGGAGCTCTGCTTGATAAGGAGGAGATAAAGCCAGATTCTGGAATATGGAGGATAAGGGTAAGCGATCCAACTTCGGCAGTTTACGGCTACATCGGTAGATTCCAGCCAGATGCATTGGAAAGCTTGATGGAGATCGATGTTCCAGAACTCGTAGCAATAGTTGGAAAGGTGAGAACTTTTGAAGTGGGTGCGAGAATCTTCGTTTCAATCAGACCAGAGTACATAGCACCCGTTGAGAGTGAGGTTAGAGATTACTGGGTCTATGAAACTGCGAAACACACGATTGAGAGAATAAAAGCCATGGAGCGAAAGGAGGATGAGGACGTAAAGTTGGCATGGCAAATTTACAGTCCGAACTTAAATGAGTATAGAGCGGTAGTTAAGCAAGCTCTTCTGACGCTTAAAGAGGGCGTAGTTGCTGAGGGAGAGGAGGAAGAGGAGGAGATTAAGGAATTTGAGGGGGAATTCGAGTTTGAAGAGGAGGAGTGGGATCTCAGCGACATCCTTAGGGAGTGATTTCAATTATTTTGCTTCAGTAATCGTTTGCAATCTGAAATTTCAAATTTAACCAAGATTTTATAAACACAATCGCAAAATCCTTTTCATGGCGGAGATGATTATTCCGTATCCGCAACTGAAGAAGATACTTGAAGAGACCTGCGAACTGGATGTTTACAAGGCTGAAGCGGGTAAGATGATGGATATAGTCGAAAAGAAGCTTGCAGACCTCTTCGAAGTTGCCTACGATAAGGCTAAGGCTGAAGGCAGGGAAATGATCATGTTCAGGGATTTACCTCTTACAAAGGGATTTCTCAACTCCATGGAGTTGTTCAGGAAGGCTATAGAGAGGCAGAACATCGACGTAGAACCGATAAAGAAGTTCGTGCTCAGGGGATTGCCAGTCGATGCTCCTCTTCAAGATGAACTCGTCGATGAGCTACCTATAGTAACGGGAACACTCTTCGTTCTCATTGGGAGGGTTATAAAAGCCCTTCATCCAGATGTAGAAAGGGTCAAGGACGAGCATATAGATGAGGCTGGGAGAGTTTTGGACTACACGCTTTGACTGGTGCTATTTATTTTTAATAAAATTTAAGGGCAACACGGTATTTGCAGAAATCCGGCTTTGAGAATGACGTATCTAAGCATTGCTCCACCTATAAGAACGA
>CAYMRE010000124.1:0-2934 GCA_964392755.1 uncultured archaeon | reverse complement strand
TCAAGCGTCCATTTACCGTCTTCAGCCTTTACTGCCGTGACTGTGTTGTGAACCAATATGCCATTTGCTATGAAGCTGTGAGAATCCTTGACGGTCAAATCGTAAACGAACTCGTAAGGAGAATCGATCGTTTCTACACACTTAACCTTTTCCCAGAGAATATCCGAGTTTGCAAGACTTTCGAGCAATTTCAATCTCTGGTCGTTGATGTTCAAACTCTTAATCTCTTCAACTATTCTTCTAAGTTTTTCTCTTGATAAATTCCTTCTAACGAATCCTCTCAATCCGTAAGCCTTTTTGATTTCTTTGACTACCTCTCCGACTGGCACTACATCCAACTTTGTCTTTGTCCTGCGTTTGAGCAAATCTCTCAACTTCTCAGCTTTCACGGGATGGTTGAATCCCACGTATCTGGCAAATTTCTCGATATTCTCGCCATATATTGACAGAACGAATTTATCGTTCCTGCTAACGATCTCATAGCTCTTTATTCTGCTGATTTTACCACTCGTATTCCTCCTTCTCAGGTGAGCGATTATACCGAATCTCAGAAGTGCGAGCTGTAGCTTCTTGGCAAGCTTTTCGCTCGTCGTTGTAAACTCTACGATTGACGAACCATTCTTTCTAACTATCACACTACCGTCGCAGTCGAACAGACCCCTCAGAAATCCAGACAAAATGTCGTTCGGTAATGAAAGCAGAGTTTCACTCATATCCAGCTTATCGGACTTCGGAGATGATGGAATTCCAAGCTTCTTGAGTATGTGGGCAACTACCTTAGAACCAAACTCAACAGTCGGAACTTTTCTAAAATCTTCCCTTACGTTCACGCCGAATAAACTCTGAGCAAGTTCCTTGAACTTCTCTCTAAGCTCGTAACAGTTACTCGTGAACCTTACAACGCATCTGTTACCGCTCTCTATAACGCACCCATCTCCTGCAATTAAACCAGCAAAGTAGGCAAGTTCGTAGCTTACGTAGGTCGGAATCTTTATCCTACAACCTGATCTAAGCGATACCTCTTTAACAGCCTTTGCAACGTTTTCCCAGCTCTCGTTGGTAATTTCTACGAGCTTTCTCAGATACTTCATCCTGATATTACCCCTTGCATCCTTCCTTACCCAGTTGTAAGTTAAAGCGTTCTCGTAAGTCTCCAAAATCCTTGCAAGCTCCTTCTTGGTTATACCAAGCTTTGAAACTGCAGAATCGATGAGATTCTTAACAACATCCTCAACTCCATAGACTATCAGATTGTCCAAATCCGAAAGCAGTTCGATCGTCGTTATCGTTCTTCCAACGTGCTTCAATCTTCTTGCAGAGGCAACGTAATCGCCAACACGAATCTCTTTCGAGGGTTTCCAAGCTATTCCATCATTGAAAACCATCAGCTTCGTTTCAGGAGTTACCGTTATCTCTTTACCAGTTTGAGTAACTATCCTTACAAGTTTCTTCGGTGCCTTCAGTCTCCAAACCTTCTCAACGTCTTTCTCGGAAAGCTTTGCATCGTTAAGCGTTTGAATTTTCAAGCTTTGGACATCGGAGAACTCCGCAATTTCGTTGTATTTTACTGGGGACTTCATATTTCTCTCAACCAAATTCTCTATCTCCAAAGCCGTCGAATCTGTGAATATTACGGTATCTGGAGCAACACACAAGCCTGCTCCGGTGCTTGCATAGCCAGTAGCTAAGATTGCACGAGGAGCTACCTGCTTTACAGCCCTCAGAATCTGAGATTTTGAAGTTGCGGGGTCACCTACGAGCAGTATGTGTATATCACCCCTCTGCTTTGTTCCATCTGGATTTATCCTCGTTATTCCGCCGAAGAGCTGAAGAACTATAGCCTCTTTAATAACGTCGTAGCCTTTAATCGAAGGGGCTATTGACTGAACGAGGAGATCGTAAATGTCCTTCCTCTTTGCAAGTTTTCGAATTTCCTCCTTATCCTTTTCGGTGATCTGAATGTTCCTAACATCCTGATCTATAAATTCGATTGAGTTTGCCTCTAAATAGACATCAAGCTCCGCTCTGAACTTCTTACCACCTTTTATCCTCAGTATTCCGTTGATTATGACCTTATCTCCCGGCAAAACCTTACCAGCGAGATCGTCGTACAGATAAACATCCAAGAGCTTCGGAGGTTCTGAGCTTTCCAAATTTTCTGGTAAATCCTGAATCTGAATCTTCTGAATGTCTGTAAGCTCACTTCTATCTACATTGAGAATTAGATTTCTCTCCCCACATCGCTCGCACTTAAAAGGTCTCTGTACAAATCCACCATCAACTTCAACGTGATAATCTTTTCCACAACTCGGACATTCAAAAACAGCGTACTTCAAAACAGGTTTTGGCTCGTAAACCTTTCTAACAATTCCCTCAACAGAAACGAACTTGTTTATGAACATGTGGTTGAGATTTTTTATTAGCATTCTCTTTGGCAGATTTACGAATCTGACGTTGAAATCTCTGATATCAACATCGTACATTCTGCATATATCCCTCACAGCTGATTTTATCAGATTTATAACGGTATCTGGCCTTCTTTCAAGCTCATCTTCAAGGCTTCTCGAATAGAGAAAATTTCTGAGCCTGTTTTTTACATCTATCTCAATTGAAGGTTTAACGTGACCGTTCTCCCCATATTTAGCTACCAATTCCTTTATCTTATCTTCACAATAATTTTCGATGAACTCCCTCCAAACATCGATCATTGCAAGTTGAAATTGGCATCCCAAGATTTAAGCTTAATTGGAACGATAAAAATATCAAAATGCCCAAATCTTTCTAAAAATTGCGCTTGCAGTCGGAATAACTCCGATTAGAGCAACTGCGGAACCAAGATTGCATTCGGTATCAAGAGAGATACCATCACTAACGGGAGTCCTACTATGAAAGCTACGCCACCCTTCATAAGGTCAGTTTGCCAGAGAGTAAATA
>CAYMRE010000123.1:0-2959 GCA_964392755.1 uncultured archaeon | reverse complement strand
CATGGAGGAGGAAGTTCCACTACCTGAAGTGAACATCGGAATGGTCGGTCACGTTGATCACGGCAAAACTACGTTGGTTTACGCTTTAACCGGTGTTTGGGCTGACAGACACAGTGAGGAGTTGAAAAGGGGAATTACGATAAGGTTGGGTTATGCAGATGCGACCTTTAGAAAGTGTCCTATGTGTAACGAACCAGAAGCTTACACAACCGAGAAGATTTGCCCGATTCACGGTGTAAAAACCGAGATTTTGAGGACAGTCTCGTTTGTAGATGCTCCCGGACACGAGATGCTGATGGCTACGATGTTGAGTGGAGCGGCACTTATGGATGGGGCAGTCCTTGTTATAGCAGCTAACGAGAAATGTCCTCGTCCGCAAACAAAGGAACATCTCATGGCTTTGGAGATAATAGGAGTAGATAAGATAGTCATAGCTCAGAATAAGATTGACACAGTTAGTAAGGAGAGAGTTTTGGAGAATTACAGAGAAATTAAGGAATTCGTGAAGGGTACGGTTGCAGAAAACGCCCCGATAATACCGATCTCAGCTCAGCAGAGGATAAACATCGACGCACTAATTCAAGCCATTGAAGAGACCATTCCAACTCCGGAGAGGGATTTGGACTCTCCGCCCCTCATGCACATTGCAAGAAGCTTCGATGTAAACAAACCGGGAACAAAGCCCGAAGATTTGATGGGTGGTGTGGTAGGTGGGTCTTTGGCAAGAGGAAAGCTTAGAGTTGGAGATGAGATCGAAATTAGACCCGGAATAAAGGATGAAAGAGGAAACTGGCAACCACTGAGAACCGAAGTTACCAGTATAATGGCGTCTGGAAGGTATGTAGAGGAAGCTACTCCCGGGGGATTGATAGGTGTCGCAACGAAGCTTGATCCATTCCTTACGAAGAGTGACAAACTTGTAGGTAACGTTTTGGGCTTGCCCGAGCATTTGCCCGATGTTCTGAACGAGTTCACAATGGATGTGAAGTTGCTCGAAAGGGTTGTCGGACTTGAAGAGGATGTCGAAGTTGAGAAGATAAAGATGAACGAGATGCTGATGCTCGTTGTTGGGACGGCTGTTACCGTCGCTACGGTTACATCTGCAAGGGATGACATCGTTGAGGTTAAGCTCAAGAGACCAGTTTGTGCTGAGAAAGGTGACAGGGTTGCAATAAGTAGGAGAGTTGGCGGAAGGTGGAGGCTTATTGGAGCGGGAACAATAGTATGAGGTGTGCGGTGATAGATACGAACGTTCTGATGTATTCGTATCTTGAAAGGGTTGACATTTTTTCCCAACTTAAGGAGATGGGTTTTAAGAAGTTCTACGTCCCGTCTAAGGTTGTAGAGGAACTGGAGAGATTGAAGGTTTCTTTAACTGGAAAGGAGAGACAGGCTTCGAAGTTCGCTCTGAACTTGATAGAGAGGTACTGTGAAGTCGTGAACGTTGAGGCGAGCGGAACGGATTTGGCTTTGATAGAGCTTGCGAGGTCAAAGAACTGCGTTCTAATAACCAACGACAAGAAGCTGAAGAAGATGGCAAAAGATTTGGGAATCCCTATCGGGTATCTAAGGGAACTCAAGAGGATTGAGATAGAAGACTTCTATGAGGAATGAGAATGCAACCGTCTCTTCCGCAAATGATCTCTCCTTTACCTTCCAAAAACATCTTGACGGTCAAAGCGGATACAATTGCGTCTATCTCGTTGTGATCGTCAGTTGGCGGAAATTCTATGTAACTTCTGAGAGCTTCCAAAATTTTCGATCTACCCTCTTTTCTCCTTTTACTCCATCTCATCCCGAGAATCCAGCGAGTTGCGTAGGGGTAAACTTCAAAGACTTCAGCATCTTTCCTTCTCAGCTCATCGGCGATTTTAGCTCCTATTTCATGAATTCTTTTGAGGAATATCGGTGGAATTATCCTGATTCCTATCTTGTGAAGCTCCCTTTCACACTCCCTGAAGAAACCCTCTTGGGGCAACGTCAGTGGAGCATCGATCCCAGCAAATTTGATTGGGAAATCTAATCTAAGTTCACCTAAGTAAACAACTTTATCCTTCTTTATTACGGCTATGTGACATCTCTTCAAGCCTACGTCTATTCCAGCGATCACAGTTTCAACTCCTCCTTCAACTTCAAAGCCCTTTCTATGGTTCTTTCCGTGAACCAAGCCGTTTCCGGATACTTCTTCTTAAGCTCCTCCAATCTCTTCATGAAATCTTCAAACGTAACCTCTTGATCACCTTTAACGAGGTTATCCGCCATGCACACGATCTTTTCCTCTATAGTTTCAGGCATGAAATCTCTTTCAACATTTATTCCCAACCTCTTAGCTTCTTCTTTGGTTATTCCGCATGAGAAGTGCCTTTCGGCAATTCTCACAACTTTTTCATCAAACCCTTCCTTTCGCAGGATTTCTCCCGTATAAACGAAGTGCTCGATTCCGTGAGTTATCGCCCTTCCAATGTCGTGCAAGAGAGCTCCGAGCTTTAAAGCTTCGAAATCTATCTTATACTTGTCCTTCAATTTGTTTGCGATCTTTAGAGCAACTTCTGCAACCTTTAAGCAATGCCTCCTGACGTTTTCGGGCAAGCGGTACTTATCCCAAATCTTGAGTACTATATCTGGAACATCCATGCCAGTCGAAACCACCGAAAACTTAAAATTGTTGTTGCATGAGGATGTATAAAAGGTAGAGGGGGTATAGGCGGAAAATGAGCGATATATGTCCGATTTGTGGTTTGCCGAAGGATCTCTGCGTGTGTGAAGAGGTAGCGAAGGAACAGCAGCAGATTGTGATAAAGGTAGTCAAGAGGAGGTACGGGAAGGAAGTGACAGTAATAGAGGGGATAGATGGCTCCCAGATAAACCTTGAGGAGCTGGCTAAATTCCTGAAAACGAAGTTAGCTTGCGGTGGAACTGTGAAAAACGGAGTCATAGAGCTTCAAGGAAACCATGTGGC
>CAYMRE010000122.1:0-2975 GCA_964392755.1 uncultured archaeon | reverse complement strand
ATCGTCATCTTCGGATTGGTCATATCGTTCATACTGATGTTCGCTTACGGCTAAAAACAAATTTTCAGGGTGTCTGCGATGGCACTTGAAAGCGTGATTAACGAGATTTACGAAAAGGGAAGGCAGGAAGTTCAGAGAATCAGGGATGAAGCTGAGAAGGAAGCGGAGAAGATAATTGCCGAAGCTAAAGCTAAAGCCGAGGAAATAATTTCTAAAGCTAAAGAAGAGGCTGAAAAAGAGGCGGAAGGGTTGAGAAGACAGGAAATTTCAAGCGTGAAGCTTGAGATGAAGAGAGAAATGTTGAACAAGCAGAAGGAAATTTTGGATGCCGTGTTTGAGGCTCTGAAGCAGAGAATTCAGGAAATGGACATTGAAACGAGAAAGAAGATAATCGAATCCCTGCTCAAAAATTACGCTCAATCTGGGATGGTAGTCTATTCAAACAAGAACGATGAGGATTTGGTGAAGTCGATAATCCAAGAACTCAAGCTCGATGTCAAATACGGTGGAAACATCGAGTGTTTAGGAGGTGTTGTATTAGAAAGTGAGGATGGCGAGATCAGACTTAACCTAACCTTCGATGAGTTGTTAAACAACCTCTACGAACAGAAGATGAGTGAAGTGTCCAAAATCCTCTTCGGGTGATAACTATGTTCTCGCTGACGGGAAAGCACGCTACTTGGGCGTATATAGTTGCAAGGGTAAAGGTGATGAAGAGAAACCTCATACCCAGCGAGGAGTACAAGAAACTACTCAACATGAGCTTTGATGAGATTGTGAGATACCTTGAAGAGACTGTCTACAAGAAAGAGATTGACGAACTTGCCTACAAATACAGCGGACCGAGACTGCTCGATTATGCATTGTCTCTAAACTTGGGAAGGACATACAGGAAGATACAGGACGTTTCGTTCGGCATGGCTAAAGAGATCATAACGGAATTCCTAAAGAGATGGGATGTCTGGAATCTTTTGACAATAATAAAGGGTAAGTTAGCTGGTGTAAGTCCGGAGGAGATTGAAGAGGCGTTAATTCCAGTCGGCAGTTACACAATCGAGTTCTGGAAGACCTTGCTTCCGAAGGAGGTCGATGAAATCATCAAAACTTTCGAAGGTACTCCATACTACGAGCATCTGTCTAAAATAGGACAGGTAAGTATTAGCGAGATTGAAGACGAGCTTTACAAAGTCTACTACCGTAGAATCCTCTCGATGAGACCAAACGAATTGGCTTTGAAGCTGTTCGTCGATTTCATCAAGATGGAGGTAGATATAAAGAACATCAAGACGATCCTTAGGCTCAAGAGAGAGGATACGCCAGTCGATGAGATTATGAAGAGGATAATTCCCGGAGGATTCGAATTGAGCGAAGATGAATGTGCAAAGCTTGTAGCGATGCCTTGGGATGAGTTAACAAAAGCTCTCGAAGGATACTGGTTCGGTAAGGGAATTGAAATCACAGACAGGGAGCTTTCAAGAATAGAAATTCAGTTCGACAAAGTTTGGATGCAGGAGGTGGCTAAGAGAGCCAGCAACTATCCGTTATCTATATTACCTGTGCTACAGTATATGATACTGAAGAAGATTGAAGTGGATAACCTGAGAACTTTGGGATGGGGTAAGTGGAATAACGTGCCCAACGAGGAAATTGAGGCCCAGCTGGTGATACTATGAAGGTGGCGGTAATAGGTGATCCGGATTTTACCTTAGGATTTAGGCTTGTGGGTATTAGAGATGTTTACGAGGTTAGTAGCGATGAGGAGATTGTAAAGGCAGTTGAGGATGTTTTAAAGAGGGATGATATAGGTGTTGTTGTCATAAAATATGACGACCTTAAGAAGTTGCCCTACACCTTGAGAAGGGAGATAGATGCGAGGGTCACTCCCACGTTTGTTGCCGTTGGTGGTGTTGGTGCGGTTGAGGAGATTAGGGAGAAGATAAGAAGGGCGATAGGTGTTGACCTATGGAAGTGAGGACGGTAGGTTCGGTTGGAGAGATTTACAGGATTTCAGGACCTTTAGTGGTAGCTGAAGGTTTGAAGGCAAAGATGTACGACGTCTGCAAGGTTGGAGAGGAAGGTTTGATGGGTGAGGTTGTAGGTATAAGAGGTGATAAAGTCTTAATTCAGGTTTACGAGGATACATCTGGAGTAAGACCCGGAGAGAAGGTCGTAAACACAGGAATGCCTTTGAGCGTTGAACTCGGTCCGGGAATGCTTACCACAATTTACGACGGAGTTCAGAGACCACTGCCCGTTTTGAAAGAGGTTAGTGGTGACTTCATTGGAAGAGGTATCGAAGCTCCGGGTTTGGACAGGAAGAAGAAGTGGCATTTCAAGCCGACTGTTAAGAAGGGAGACAAGGTAAACGGCGGAGAGATAATAGGAACTGTCCAAGAAACTTCGATGGTCGAGCACAGAATTCTCGTCCCACCAAACGTAAGCGGAACTATCGTTGAGATATACGAGGGCGATTTCACAGTTGAGGACACAATAGCGGTCTTGGACAACGGAGTAGAGCTTAAAATGTATCACAAATGGCCCGTCAGAATTCCAAGACCTTACAAGGAGAAGCTACCACCGGAGATTCCTCTTGTTACGGGGCAGAGAATTCTCGACACGTTCTTCCCGGTAGCTAAGGGTGGAACCGCTGCGATTCCAGGACCATTCGGTTCTGGTAAGACAGTTACACAGCATCAACTGGCGAAATGGGCTGATGCGCAAGTCATCGTCTACATCGGTTGCGGTGAGAGAGGTAACGAGATGACAGAGGTTCTTGAGGAGTTCCCAGAGCTTGAAGACCCAAGAACTGGAAAGCCTTTGATGGAGAGAACAGTTCTCATTGCAAACACATCGAACATGCCCGTAGCTGCAAGAGAGGCATCGGTATACACGGGTATCACAATCGCAGAATACTTCAGAGACATGGGTTACGACGTAGCTATTCAGGCTGACTCAACATCAAGATGGGCTGAGGC
>CAYMRE010000121.1:0-2981 GCA_964392755.1 uncultured archaeon | reverse complement strand
TTAAATTGGGAAAAACTCAAATGGATCGATCTCGTAAAGCTCGATCTTTCCGCTATCGCACAACCTCGTCAAAGCTGGGTCTATCGGCAGTTCTAAGAAGAACTCTATTCTATACTTGCTCGCCATCTCCGCAACCCTACCCTTACCGAATATATACTCCCTGTGTCCGCATTGCGGGCATTCGTAGTAGCTCATATTTTCAACCAATCCCACTATTGCGGTGTTCAAATCTTGAGCCAACTTGAGAGATTTTTCAACTATTGTAGCTGTAAGCTCTTGAGGAGTAGCAACTAAAATTACTCCGTTCGGTCTAACCTCTTGCAGGATCGTCAGAGGCACGTCACCCGTTCCCGGAGGCAAATCGAATATTAGGTAGTCAAGCTCACCCCATTCCGTTTTTGCGAGCATGTCCCTTATTACTCCACTTACCAAAGGACCTCTCCAAGCTAATGGGCTTTCTGGCGATGGTAAGAAGAACTGAATTGACATTACGGCTATTCCCCATTTGTCTGTATGAACTGGCTCGATTCCTTCTTCTTTAACAACTGGACGCTTACCCTCAACTCCGAATATTCTGGGAATGCTCGAACCCCAGAAGTCGCAGTCCATGATCCCCGTCTTGTATCCATTTTTCCCGTAGTGAACTGCTAAGAGACCAGCTACCGTGCTTTTTCCAACTCCACCTTTACCGCTCATCACCGCCAGTTTAGTCTTGACCTTTTTCATTCTCTTAGCCAGTTGATCGATCCCTTCCATGAACTTCTTCTTGATCTCCTCATCATCGAACCTCATCTTCTCTTTAACTTCCTCGTACTCCTGCAAGCTATCACCTCCAGATGTTCTCCCAAGCTTCCACTATCTCCTCCTTAATCGGTATTTGTAGGTTTGCAATTGCTTTGGGTATGTCCTCGTAGAATGGAATCTTCGCGATAATTGGAATTTTCTCGGATTTACAGAATCTCTCAATCTTACCGCTAACATCCAAGTTCAAATCGAACTTGTTTATGATGACGTAGGGCTCGATCCTGAAGTGTCTTATCAGCTTCAAAACTCTCTCCATGTCGTTTAAGCCCGAAAGAGTTGGTTCTGTAACGACAACTGCCTTATCAACCTTTGATAAACTCGCAATCACCGGACAGCCTATTCCCGGTGCCCCATCAACTAAAATCAAGTCCAAACCCTTCTCTTCAGCGACCTTCTCAGCTTTAGCTTTCACCTCGTGCACAAGCAAACCGCTGTTTTCTTCACCGGGTTCAAGTAGAGCATGGACGAATGGTCCGTATTCGGTTTCGGACACGAAAATCTTACCCCTCACTTCGGAAATCATTTCAATCGCTTTGCTTGGGCAAGCCCTGAAGCAGAAAGCACATCCTTCACATCTCACAACGTCAACTTTGTAGGAATCGTTCTCGACGTAAATGGCGTCAAACCTGCACAAATCCATGCACAGTCCACATTTTTCGCATCTCTCTTGAACTATCTTAGCTTTCTTCATGCCTTTAAACGGAATCTCCTCCAAGATTTTCGGCTTGAGAAGAATGTGCAGATTTGGAGCATCAACGTCACAATCCGCTATAACTCCCTTGCAAAGGGTTGCAAAGACTGACGTGACCGTAGTCTTTCCAGTTCCACCCTTACCACTAACTACTGCAATCTGCATCTCACCACCTCGTAAATCTCCTTGAATAGATCAGCATAATCATGCAAGAGTTCTCCTTTTGAATAGCTCTCAGCGATACGCTTGTCGAACGGGATTTTGCCAATTATATCCGCATCGATCTTGTCCTCGATGCTGAAAGGCAATCCGTGCTTGTTTATCACAACACCGTATGGAACTTCAAGCTTGTCCAGAACGCTCATAGCCAATTTGAGATCGTGCAAGCTGAAGGGAGTGGGTTCGCAAACGAGGATGCAGTAGTCAACGTCTCTCACACTTTCAACCATGGGGCAAGAGGTTCCGGGTGGGCAGTCGAGGATTGCATCTCCTTTAATCCTCTTCTTGACCTGCTTTATGATCGGGACCGGTGTAGCCTCTCCGACATTCAAAATGCCGTAAGTTAGCTTTATTTCAGAATTCACCTCAACGATCTTTCCTATGGGCTTATCAACCTCCTCAATCGCTCCCTTGGGACAGAAGTAACTGCAAGCTCCGCAACTGTGACAAAGCTCTGACATTACGTAGATTTTATCCTTCAGAACGACTATCGCATGAAATTCACATACGTCTCTGCAAGTCCCGCAGTAGTCGCACTTGCTTTCATCTATTGACGGAACTTTCCTGTAAACCGTCTCTTCCCTCTCTTCACCTTTGATGAAGAGGTGGCAGTTCGGCTCTTCCACATCCAAATCGAAGAGGTCTATGCCGTTGAAGTATGCCAAGTTCACGGCGAGAGTAGTTTTCCCAGTTCCTCCCTTTCCACTTGCTACAGCAATCTTTACCATTGACTCATTCCTCCCCCTCTTCTCCACCTTCCCATCTTTGGCTGGGATGGAGAGGTAATCTCCTCAAGCTCTCCCCTGATGAGCTTCTCAATAGCCTCTTTCACCGTCAATCCACTCCCTCTGTAAACTTTGATCCCCGCAGAGCTTAAAACGGCTAAAGCGTTGGGACCGACGTTTCCAGTTATAACCGCATTGACTCCCTTATCAGCCAAGAATTGAGAGACTGCAACTCCTGCACCTCCACCTCTAACGGCAAAGTCGTTCCTAACTATATCGATGTTCCTTATCTCTCCATCCTCAACATCGACTATCGTAAAGCTTACAGCTCTGCCGAAAACATCGGAAACTTTGTCGTCCAATCCACCGCTCGTAGTAGAAACAGCAACTCTCATAAATGCCAATGTGTCGTGCGGTATATTAGGTTATCCTAAAGTTCGTCTCAATCTAACTGTCTCAATCTAACCGATCGCCGAACGAGTAAATATTAAAATACATCGATAGAACCTTAAAGGGATGCTCAGGGCTATACAGATAATAGC
>CAYMRE010000120.1:0-3048 GCA_964392755.1 uncultured archaeon | reverse complement strand
ACAAGCTTCCCGTCTTCAAGAACCGGAAACCCCATGTATCCCGTCTTTTCTATGAGTCCGAGAACATCTCTCACCGTATGATTCGGTGTAACTGTTAAAACGTTCTTAGACATCGCCTCCTCAACCCTAACATCTTCAAGAAGGTCTATCGCCATCTCATACCTGTGTGCAGGGCTGTCCATCCTCGTATTTACCTGCTCCGAGTAGATCGTGTAATCACCGGTTACTACATAAGATATAGCTACTGCAGCCATTCCGGGGAAGAGTAGCTCGTAGTTTTTCGTCATCTCGCAGATCATTATCAGAACTGATATTGGTGCTTTCGATATTCCCCCAAAGAGAGCTATCATACCTACCGCAACGAAGGCTGGAACCACATCTAACGTTACAAATTCGGGAAAGATGTTGTGAAAAGTTAAACCCAAAGCTCCTCCTACCATTCCTCCGATAACTATTCCCGGTGCAAAAACACCACCGCTCCCACCGGAACCGATAGTTAGAGATGTTGTGACCATCTTAACTATAGCCAAGACGAGCATAACGCTCAAAGGTAACAGTCCTATCATCGCAAGTTGCAAAAAGCCGTATCCCATTCCCAAGGCACCGTAGCCAGCAAGAGGATCGATAATCTCCGAAACTGCAATGACAATTAAGCAGGCAATTAAAGCTCCTAAAGCCGGTTTGAGCACGAGCGGTAGGCTGTATTTCTCGAAAAACTTGGAAAAAATCTCCATTGTCCTGTAGAACATCACTATGTAAATCAACCCGACAACACCGCACACAAGACCTTCCACTATGAAAAAGGGGATGTGGTGTGCAAGTATATGCACTTCGGGGAAGTGGAATATTGGTTTGTATCCGTCGTATGTGCAGAATATGACGTAACCTATGATAGACGCTATGAGTGATGGGATTAAAGCTTCGGTTTCGAAATCTCTCTTGTAGAGAATCTCAGCGGAAAGAATTGCTCCACCCAAAGGCGCTTTAAATATGCTCCCTATTCCCGCTCCTATTCCAACGGCTAAAGCAAGTCTTCTTTCTCTCGGAGTCAGCTTGAGAATTTCTGCAACGATCGAACCGTATCCAGCGGAAATCTGGGCAGTTGGACCTTCCCTTCCAGCACTCCCTCCCGATCCTATGGTAATTGCCGACGCAATTGTTTTTATTATAGGAATCCTTGCCCTCACCTTTCCTCCTCTCTTGTGAAAAGCCTTTATTGCCTCATCGGTTCCATGCCCTTCAGCTTCTGGAGCGAATGTGTAAACGATCAAACCACACGTAAAACCTCCAAGGGTCATCACAAGGAGAAGCTTGAGGGGGTCGGGAGGGTTCCAACTTCCACTTATATCCGGTGACTTGAATCCAGCAAAGCCTAAGAGATGATGGGTTGAGAATTCCAAGCTCGCATGAAATATTACAGCTCCGATTCCAGCTATTACACCGACAAAGATGCCAATGACTGTAACCTTTATGAAGTCGCTGAGGACAAGAGGTTTTTTTAGCATCATTGGGCGAATTTGATGAAAAAGGTTTAAATCTTTCACGCTACTCGATTCCAATGCGGTTGTACTTGAGAGCAAGATACCTGTATCTCATCTTCCTTTCGGTTATTGTCGGGGCTTTCGTAGGTATAATGTCCTTCGCTCTTCACGCTTGTATAGAACTTAACACCAAAATCTTCCTCGAAGGTCTCGACAGTTACATGCCTCCCCTTTCGAGTGGTGAGATTGAAGTTTTGCACTTTCACGTTCATTTAGGTGTTCTACCAACATTTTTGGTTCCTGCAATTGGTGGATTGATTTGCGGAATTGTAGCATCACGTTTATCATCTGAAACTCTTGGAGGGGGAACAAAAGAAGCGATAACAGCTTTTCACACGACCGGAAGAATAAGGGGTAGAGTTCCATTCGTGAAGACGATAGTTACCGGATTTACGATCGGTTCCGGTGGAAGTGGTGGTAGGGAAGGACCTATAATGCAGATCGGTGCTGGGATAGGTTCGATCGTCGGTAACATCGTTAGAAGGATTAGCGAGAAGGATAGAAGGATTTTGCTTGCTTGCGGAATGGGTGCCGGAATGGGTAGCATATTCCTTTCACCCATAGGGGGAGCAATCTTTGGTGTTGAAGTTCTTTACAAGAGGGATTACGAGGTCGAAGCTTTAGTTCCATCTGTCGTATCCTCGATAACAGCTTACGCTGTGTTTCACAGTCTCTTGAGTATGCTTACTGGTGTCCCCTTCGGAACCCTTAGAATTTTCAGTGCACCTGACATTAGACTTCAATCCCCCATCGAGTTGATCTTCTACGTCTTGTTGGGGGTTGCGGGTGGTTTGGTAAGTCTACTGTACATCGAGTGCTACAGGTTTGTGAAGAATTTGTTCAAGAAGCTCAAAGCTCCCGCATTTTTAAAACCTGCGATCGGTGGATTTATAGTCGGTCTGATGGGATGGAAGTTTCACTTCGTTCTTGGAACTGGATACGGCTACGTTCAGATGGCTATAAAGGGTCTTATGGATACTGAAACACTTTGGATCGCAACATTCGCAAAAATTCTTGCAACGACGCTAACGGTAGGTTCCGGTGGAAGTGGAGGTCTGTTTGCTCCGGGGGTAGTTATAGGTGCGATGCTCGGAGGGGGATTCGGATATCTAATTCACGATTTAACTCCAACAGCTGGCGATCCGAGAGGATACGTTTTAGCTGGTATGGTAACGCTTTTAGCTGGGGCTTTTAAAACGCCGTTGTCGGCAGTTATTATGGTATTTGAGATGACGGGAAGTTACAACCTTCTCCCGGCTTTGGCAATTGCTTCAACGATCTCGTACATGATAACGGGCGATAGATCGATATGCGATCAGCCGAACACGAGAGTTGAGAGTCCCCTTCACAGGAGGGAATTGTCCATAGATGTGTTGAGGGGAATAAGGGTTGAGGAAGCCATGATTCCAGCTGAAAGAGTTTGCACGGTTTCACCCGACGTGACATTGTTGGACGTTTTGAGACTTATAGAGGAAACGGGGCACATAGGATTTCCGGTTCTTGAAGA
>CAYMRE010000119.1:0-3074 GCA_964392755.1 uncultured archaeon | reverse complement strand
TGTAGCTTTCTTAGATAGCTCCACATAACTTCCAAAGCTTCCTTTTCCCTTCTTCCACCGCACTTCTCTACAATTCCAGCGTAATATCTAACTTTCTCGATCAGCTTGGGATTCTGTTTCAGCCTTGTCGCGTGAACCAAAGCCTCTATGAGTGCGTTTAATCCCCTGTTTATAGCTCTAAGCTCTTTTCTCAAAACTTCCCCCTTCAGAAGCTCCAAATCTACCCAACCATTTCTCAAATCAGCTTTGAACTTGCACCAAGCTAAAGCACCCTTTACTATCGGTGGTTCTATGCTTTCGAACCACTCCTCGCTTAAATCGTCAAAGGCTGAAATTGCGAAAACGAGTGGATCGTGGACGATGTTAACGTAAAGAACTCCACTTTTTAAGTTGTTTCTGGTGTGTGAGGGATAAATCCTTAGCTTGGCAAACCTACTCTCTGGATTTTCAACTATTATACCGAGTGGAGCAGTGTTTATCCATTCTCCAATCGTTATCCCTATAACCTCGTTTATTCCATCCGTAAATCCGAAATCCGATAGTTTCAAATCAATCCCTCCTTCAAAGCCAGATATATCGATGAGCAGGTTAAATCTGCAATACTACCCGGATTGATCCCCTTTTCAACAAGCTCTTCGTCAAACCTCTTGACTCTTTCCAAGCTGAAGTCTTCTAAAACCTCCTTAGCCCTTTCTTTCACATAGTATGCAGTATCTAAGCCGTGCTTAGCAATTACGAGCGGATCTAAATGCTCAGATAATAGATAGACGTAGGTATAAACTATCGCTTCGTTTAAATCTCCACATTGCCCGTAGCGATTCCTGAGGATTGCACATCCCTCCAAACTCCTCCAGTACCCTTCAATCAGCTCTCTCGCAACCACATTCTCTTTTGGAGACTTCTCCAGCCAGTGATAGAGATTCACCTTCTTTTCGACGATCTCCTTCTTAACGTCTTCTCCTCTCAGATCGAGTTCCTCAACGTTCATAACCCTCGGTTTACATATTCTAAAGGCGGACAGAACCGCTAAGGAGTCTTCGTGAGTAGTCCTTCTGAGTTCTTCTTCAACATCTCTTACCTTTCCCCTGCACCATATCAGTGGTATCAGTAGAAAGAACGCTCCAAAGTGAACGTTAGTTCTGCAAATCTCGTAAGACTTAACAACCGCGTTGAAGAAGTTTGTTCCTATACTGCCCCTTCTATTCATGCAGTCCTCAAAGACGGAATATGCTGAAACTGCGGATAGAATGAAGTGCTCATATTTGAGGTCGGGAAACTCGTGCTCTCTGTCTACATTCCCGGGCTTCGGATTTGCGGACACTTCCAACAACAAACTCAAAACTCCCAGCTGTGCATCGTTCATACCTTTAAATGGCATAGAAGACTCAAAAAGATGTCTAATGTAAGGTTGTGATGCAACAATTGTTGATGAAATACTTAAATTGTACACAATGATACCACATCCCCGAAGATAGGCTTTTAAGAAACATTTAAATTACCCCCGAAATTAGGCAACCGCTATGATGAGAAGAATCAGAAATCAGGTTCTTCAAGCCCTTTACAGAAAGGAGATGAGCGTTTATGAGCTTATAGACGAGCAGGATGCCAGCTTACCCGAGTTTTTCGAACTCATACAGAGTATGGAAAAGGAGGGTCTGATAAAGGTTGAAGACGGCAGGATAAAGCTTACGGATGAGGGCTTAAAGTTGTGTGAGGAGTTGGGTGTAAAGAAAGTTGAGAAACTCACGTGCAACTGTTGCGATGGGACGGGATACACGATAAAGGGAATATTCGAAGATGTGCTTAAAGAGTATTCCGAAATCGCCAAGGATAGACCAGAGGCTATAGAAGTTTACGATCAGGGTTTCATAAGCTTGGATGGAGTTATCAGAAGGGTGGAGTTTCTGTTTGAGAGGGGAGATCTGCTCAAGACGGAAATCTTTGTCGTTGGAGATGACGATCTGTTCAGCTTAGCTTCAGCCTTAACAGGTTTCCCTAAGAGGATTTTTGTAGTTGATATCGACGAAAGACTCATAGATTTCATAAATAAGAAAGCCGATGAGTACGGATTACCAGTTGAAGCTCAGGTTTACGATGTCCAGCAAGCGTTTCCAGAGGAGTTAAAAGGCAAGTTTGACGTCTTCGTAACGGATCCGGTGGAAACGATACCGGGGTTGAAGTTGTTCCTCTCGAGAGGGGTATCAACTCTTAAGGGTGTAGGTTGCTCAGGTTACTTCGGTTTAACAACGCTTGAGGCGAGTAGGAAGAAGTGGTACGAGATACAGAAGATGATTCACGACATGGGGTTCATAATCACCGATATCAGAAGGAAGTTCAACGTATATCCGCAGGACGAGAAGAACTTCTTCAGATTCCAAGAGAAGTTGCCGATAGTCAAAAAGTTGGGTGCTAAGGTCGATTACAACTGGTACAAGTCAAGTCTTTACAGAATCGAGGCTGTGAAAGAGCCTAAGCCTTTGGTTGAGGGCGAGATGAGGATAGACGAAGCCGTTTACAAGGACGAGGAAAGCTGGGCAACCCCCTACTGATATGAAGCGCTACAGGCTTAGAAAGAAGGATTCCAAGACGATTTCAAAATTTTTTGAGGAAAACTACGGAATTTCGATTAAAGGTGACATGGAGAAGTTCGAATTCGACGATCTCAGCGTCATAACAGTCGAAAACGAGCCGATAATTCTTGAATACGAGGGAAGGTACTACTTTACGGTTTACGGCGTAATCAAGTTTAAACCTGAGAAAGGGAGGGTCGTTGTAGATGGGGGAGCAATGCCCTACATAATGAGAGGAGCAGACGTCATGAAACCGGGAATCGTTGAGGCTGATGAAAGCATAAAGGCTGGAGATTTCGTCTACGTGGCTGTCGAAGGTAAGATGACACCCATTGCCGTTGGAATAGCTTTGGTTGATGGAGTTGAGATGAAAGGTGGTAAGGGTAAAGCCGTGAAGAACATTCACCATCTGAAAGATAAAATTTGGAACTACTTCTTTGTGAAAGGATGACTCCACATTTTTCAAGCTTTTATGATGTTTAGTTACCAAGATGTCTTGATAAT
>CAYMRE010000118.1:0-3075 GCA_964392755.1 uncultured archaeon | reverse complement strand
TTCAAGGCAAACCTAACCGCAACGACCATCA
Organism: uncultured archaeon; assembly: GCA_964392755.1. Lineage (GTDB taxonomy): Archaea > Halobacteriota > Archaeoglobi > Archaeoglobales > Archaeoglobaceae > Archaeoglobus_B. The sequence continues at coordinate 3,044 of CAYMRE010000118.1, read as the reverse complement.
AGACTACAGCCAAAATCTTCCTGATCGTCTTGGTTCTAAGCCTTTTCTGAACTATTCCAGCGGTATAACCGGCGATTGAAGCGGGGATTGCGGAGCAAAGTACGACGTTCCAATCCACTCCACCAAGCTTTGCGTAGGTAATGAAGCTCGTTATAGATGAGAAAGGGACGCTTAGGGGAGTAACGGTTATGGCAATCCTCGGATTCAGTCCGAAAGTTATTAGAAGGGGTAGAATTACTCCGCCACCTCCAACACCCAAGAGACCGGATACGAAACCAGCCAAGGCTCCGATTCCTATCAGAACGGCAATCGGTAACTTCTCCTTCTCTTTAAATTTCTTCATTGGAAAGATTGTCGTAAAGGCTACCGAGAATAGGAATAACGTAAAAGCCAAGCCCACCACCTTATTAGGAATTGAAAGTGAGGCGTATGCGCCAACGGGGGAAAAGATGACGGAGGATAAGACGATAGGCAGAGCTATCTTCGGCTCGAATTCACCGCTTTGAACGTTCCTCAGAGTTACGGATATGGTAGTCACGGCATTAACGAACAACCCAGCCGATCTGGCGTAGGGAAAGGGAACACCCAAAAACACGAGTATGGGTATCAGGGCTATTGCCGATCCCAAACCGCACAGAGCGAAGACGAAGGGTACTACAAACGAAATTAAGGCTATTATTATCATGGTATCAGCTCCGCCCACTTGTCCTTCCCCTCGTAGAGCCTTATCCTGACGATTTTTACATCCTTAAGCTTACCCTTCAGCCTTTCGTAGATGTAGAGGCAGATGTTCTCGCAAGTGGGATTTTCGATTATCTCGTTTATAAGCCTGTGATCCAACTCCTCTATAACATCTTTCAAAGCCTTCTTTAAATCCGCAAAGTCGATTACCATCCCGTTCTTGAGTTCCCCCTCAACTTCAACCTCTACCCTGTACGTGTGCCCGTGAACCCTGCCACATTTCTCATGCCCGGGTATGTAGTGAGACGAGTCGAAGTACTCCGCAACCCCGACCCTCATCATCTCAACCCCAGATACTTGTGAACCTGCGGAATTATCCTAACATCGCAAACATCCATGAGCCTATCCTGTAAATCCATCAGAGCTTTAACGTTTTCCCTGCCGAAGACGGGTTGCAAAACAACGGCAGAAATAAAACCCTTCACGGCATTGACGCACTCGACTACTCCTTCGAAGTCGAAGATGTCTGGCAAGACAATCTTGCAGAACGTTAACCTTTTCCTCGTATTCCTAAGTATTTTGAAGCATCTAACCGTGTTCTCAAAAATCTCGTCGTAATTTACACTGGGTAAAGCCTCTCTAACCTTGAAATCACCGGCAACGTAATCGACAACGTTTCTCAAGACCTTAGCCTTCTCTGGCAGTGTCATGTTCGATTCTAAGTAGAAGGGGTGAATTTTCTCCGCATTTCTTATAAAATCCGCATACAGCAAAGGCTCTCCGCCAGTCCAGCTTACAGAATGAACTTTTACGGATTTCATAACATCCTCGATGTAATCCAAGCTCACGGGATTCCTAACTATCTTGTTGCTTACGAAATCTCTGCAAACCTTTGAGTTTTTGGGTGTATCGCAGTAAATACAGTTCAGATTGCACTTGGCAAACCTAACGAATAGCTGTTTCACCCCTACAAGTATCCCCTCACCCTGAACGCTCGTGAAAATCTCACTTACTTCCGCCTTTAAACCTTTCATAAATCTCAACAGCCTTTTTCCATTCCTCATCGCTCAAAGCAGGGTCCTTTACTCCGTTCATAAGAAAGGCTTCAGTCCTTTCGAGGCAGGTTCCGCACCTGAGACAAGGTCTCTCCTCCCCCCTATAGCAACTCCAAGTGAGTTCGTAGGGAACACCCAACTTTAAGCCAAGCTTGACAACGTCAGCCTTCGTCATGTCCACAAACGGTGCCTTGATTTCTACAGGGTCAAAGATTGTGGCTAAGTAGACAGCCGTATCTAAAGCTTTAACGAACTCCTTTCTGCAGTCGGGGTATATTGCGTAATCGGATTTGTGCGCAGCGTAGTAAACTTCTCTCTCACCGACCTTCATAGCGTATCCTACCGCAATAGCCAAGAGGATCATGTTCCTATTCGGCACTATCGTTTTCTTCTGACTCTCATCGGTGTAGAATCCTTCGGGAACATCTTCTCCTCCAGTTAAAGCGCCCTTGGCTATCAATCTCTGAATGCAGGATATGTCCGCAACTTCGTGATGGATTTTAGCCTTTTCTCTCGCCTTTTCAACTATCATCTTCGCATGTTCGACTTCCTTCGCATGCCTCTGCCCGTAGATGTATGTAATTACGTAGATTTCGTCGTACCTTTCCATCAGATACCAGAGCAACGTCGAGCTATCAACACCACCGCTCATTATCAGTACGGGCATCGTAGGATGTAGGCGGTGGTATTAAAAAGCACTCGCCAACATTCCACGTGAGGGTTTGCGTTCTGTATTCTGGGGGCAAGGATTCAAACTTGGCTATGCTCAAAGCTTATGAGGAAACGGAAGTTGTCTGCTTGGTCTCTCTAAGCCCAAAGTCTGAAGAGAGCGTTCTTTTCCACTATCCGAATACGGAACTCGTAAAGCTTCAGGCGGAATCCCTTAAAATACCTCTGATTATGAAAGCATGCTCGGATGATGAGATAAGCAGTTTGAATGCTTTGAAGGAAGCTTTAAAAGAGGCTAAAGAGTTGTACGGTGTCGAGGGGGTTGTTACTGGTGCGATAAGATCAACGTATCAAGCTACGAGGTTTCAGAAGGTCTGTGATGATTTAGAGCTATGGTGCTTTAATCCCCTCTGGCTAAGAGACGAGGTTTCGATACTCAGAGAAGCTTTGGAGCTTGGATTCGAAATAGTGTTTACGAGGATCGCCGGCTATCCGTTAAGCAGAAACATGCTTGGAAAAAAGATAACGATGGAGACTATTAAAATGCTCGAAAACATGAAGAACTTTGTGAATCCAGCGGGTGAGGGTGGAGAGTATGAAACCCTTGTTTTGGACATGCCACTGTTTACGAAAAAGATT
>CAYMRE010000117.1:0-3112 GCA_964392755.1 uncultured archaeon | reverse complement strand
ATCAAGAGCAACCAAAGCTCCGAACCTCTTTGTAACGCCTTCTACCTCAAGCATGCTATAGTGGTACATAGTCGCAATGCTTATTAATCTTTCTCCAAGCGAGGGAACATGAAAAGGGTGTTAATTGCCATAGTGTTAGTTTGTGCTCTATTAACGCTTGGATGTAGCCAAAAAACTACTTCAGAAACTCCAGTTGAAACTACCGCAAAGGCGGAAGTAATCAAAATTGGAATCATCGGACCCATGGAGATGAAGTTTGGAAAGGCTATGGTTGAGGGAGCACAGCTTGCGGTCGATGAGATAAACGCTAAAGGCGGAATAGATGGCAAAAGATTGGTTATAGTTAAAGCTGACGGTAAGCTTAAGCCAGACGTGACTGGAAAAGAATTGAGAAGACTTGCTTACGATGAAAATGTAAACGTGATAATAGGTGGATTCTCAAGCGGAATAGTCATAGCGAACATGGACACGATTGCTGAAATCAAGAAGGTCTGGATTGTCGAATGTGCGTCTCCAACCGTAACGAAGAAGATTGCAGAAGATTATGATAGCTACAAATACGTCTTCAGGCTCGAAGCGAATTCGTCGACATTCGTTCCGTCTTTGGTTGAAGGAATGAACTTCGTAAAGGAGAAAATTCCGATGAAGAGAATTGTCATAGTCAGGGATCAGGCTAAGTGGGTTGAAGATATAGATAAACAGCTTAGAGAACTCTTAACCAAAAACGGATACGATGTTGTGGATGACATAGCCATACCAAAGGAGAAGACAGATTTCGACGATGTTTTTGCAAAGATCAAGGGTGAAAATGCGGATGCGATTGTTGCCATGATCGCTCACGGAGATGCAGTCGATTTTGTTAAGCAGTGGAAGGATAGTGTGAACATACCCATCATAGGATTAATCCTGCCAGCGGTTGATCCGAACTTCTGGAACGAGACGAACGGCAAGTGCGACAAGCTCATAGTGCTCGCACCATCCTCAGAGGTCCCGATACCATTCAACGATAAGATGAAGGAATTCCTCGAGAACTACAAGAGCAGGTACGGTCATCTGCCCGAGGCTTACAGTGCATACGAGAGCTACGAGGCTGTTTACGCATTTAAGAAGGCTTACGAAATGGCTAAGGCAAATGGAGAAGATCCGAACAACCCAGATGTCCTCGTAAAATACTTGGAGAAGATAAACGCTCAGAATCCACTGCAGGGAGTTAGGGGTAAGATAGCGTTCACGAAGTACCACGACATAACCGTTGCCAAGGGTTACATTGTAAACCTCCTGATCCAGTGGCAGGACGGTAAGATAGTAGCAATATACCCAATAGAGACGGGAGAGCTTGTTTGGTAAACCTTTTATTTTTTAACTTCCCCGCAAGCCTATGCTTTTGCCAATCCTTATCATAGGAACAATCTTGGGAGGAATTCTGACATTAGTTGCATGCGGATTCACACTCACGTTCGGTGTGGGTAGGATATTCAACTTCGCACACGGCACGTTCTTTGCGATCTCAGCCTACACTGCTTACGCCCTCTTCCCCTACTTGGGTTATTCTTCCCTTTTGGTCGGAATAGTAGCTTCAGCGTTTTTCGGCTTAGCCATGCACTACCTCATAAAGCCAATAAGAAGAAACGAGATAATGGTAATTCTTTTAACGCTCAGCTTGGCTTTGCTGGTTGAACAGATAATTCTGATGACTTTCGGAGTCGATGCGATTTCGATAGTTCCCGTAATCAAGGGATCGGTCAAAGTTTTTGGTGTTGAGGTTACATACGTAAAGATTCTCTCATTCGCCATAACGATCGCATCTATAATCGCTTTGGACAGGCTTATAAAGAAGACGAGGCTTGGAAGAGAGATAAGTGCGGTCTCTCAGGACGTTGAATCCGCAATGATCGTTGGAATAGACGTTGAGAGAATTTTCATGTTCACACTCCTCATATCTTCAATCCTCGCTGGGATTGGAGGCGTTTTATACGCTCAAATCTACTCTCTAACACCAAACTCTGCTTTGGAGATACTTCTCCTCGCATTTGCGATAGTCGTCGTCGGTGGATTGGGAAGTGTGAAGGGAAGTGTGGTCTCAGCGTTCATAATCAGCTATATAAAGACTGCCGTGAGCGTTCTCTTGGGAACGAGGTGGTCCGAGCTTGCGGTTTTGATCGTGATAATAGCTATCCTCATAGTTCGACCTCAAGGACTCTTCGGGGTGGAAGAATGAGGAGGGGGTTGATTTTAGCTCTGACAGTAATTCCGTTGATACTTCCCTTCGTTTTACCAAAATCGGTAGTTTTCATGCTCGGCTTGGCATACCTGTTCGTAGTTTACGTCGTAACTTGGGATTTGGTTGCTGGCTATGTGGGTGAAGTCAATTTAGGTCACGTCGTCTTCGTCGGATTGGGAGCTTACACATCCGCTTTACTCGTTCTGAATCAAAACGTTCCAGTTCCCCTTTCGATTCTAATCGGGGCTGTTGTGGCAACGCTATTCGGATTGGGAGTAGGAGCAGTCTGTTTGAGGTTGAAAGGCTATTATTTAGCTTTGGTTACCGCAATACTCCCCTTAGTCTTCGTTCAAATCGTGAATATCTATCCTCAAGTCTTTGGAGGCTACGAGGGTTTATCGGTTGGAATAAAAAATGCTTTACACAGAACGACCGAGGGAAGGTACTACATAGCCTATGCCTTCATGCTTGCAAGTATTTTAGCCCTTTACAGAGTTGTGAACAGCAAATTCGGTTTGAGGCTTAAGGCGATAAGAGACGATCCAGAGTTGGCTGAAAGCTTGGGAATCAATGTTTTCAAGCACAAGGTTATCGCATTCTGCATCTCCGCATTCGTATCTGGCTTGGCTGGAGCTATAACCGCTTTCTACAGGCTTTCCGTCGGAGTTGATCTGTTTGGAGTACCGCTAATGCTTCTGATAATAATCTCAGCCGTCTTCGGCGGGCTTGGGACTTTCTTCGGTGCGATAATCGGAGCTTTGACAATCTACATCCTCAAAAACTGGATTCTCATGGAGGTATCCTATTCAACGGGTATAATGGGTCTTGATAACCTCATAATCTACGCGATGCTGATAGTTTTGATACTGAAGATGCCACACGGAATATTCG
>CAYMRE010000116.1:0-3112 GCA_964392755.1 uncultured archaeon | reverse complement strand
GGGTGAGGCGGTCTGTCAGGAGTAACTTCATCACGTATCAGCTCGACTCTCCCTCTTCATCCCACAAAAAGCTAAATAAGTCGGACTATATACCTTACGAACGGTGATGAGGTTGCTCTACGCTGAGCTTCGCAATGATGAATCGAACCCGCTGATACGATAGTGTTTTAAACAGTGATTTTTGCCTCAATTTCATGTTCCCTAACGCTTATTCTCCTCATGACGTGGAAAAAGAGATAAGGGAGTTCTGGGAGAAAAACAAAATATACGAAAAGGTCAAAAGCAAAGGAGACAGACTCTTTTTCTTTGTAGATGGGCCTCCTTACACAACTGGAAGAATTCATCTCGGTACTGCTTGGAACAAGGTGATAAAAGATACCGTTTTGAGATACAAGAGAATGATGGGGTTCAAAGTTGCGGATACGCCGGGCTGGGACATGCACGGCTTGCCTATCGAAGTTAAGGTTGAGCAGATGCTCGGGTTCAAAACTAAAAGGGATATTGAAAACTACGGAATCGATAAATTCGTTTCTAAGTGCTACGAATACGCCTTGAAAAACAAGGATGCGATGACCGAGCAGTTCAAAATGCTCGGAGTTTGGATGGACTGGGAAAATCCCTACATGACGATAAAGGCTGAATACATAAACTCCGCATGGTGGTGCGTAAAGAGAGCTCACGAGCAAGGTTTGCTTGAGAGGAAGTTGAGGGTTGTGAACTGGTGTCCCCGTTGCGAAACAGCTTTGGCTGATGCTGAGGTTGAGTATGCGGATAAAGAGGATCCGTCGATTTACGTCAAGTTTCCGATTAAGGGGAGAGAGAACACGTACATAGTCATTTGGACGACCACACCTTGGACTCTGCCAGCCAACATGGCAGTTGCTGTCCATCCGGACTTCGAATACGGTCTCTTTGAGGCTGTGAAGGATGGTAAGAAGGAGTATCTTATTTTGGCAAAGGATTTGGCTGACAACGTTTTGAGCAAGGCTTACGACAGCTGGAAGCTTATTGAAACTTACAAGGGTGAGGAGCTTTACGGCTTGGAATACGAGCATCCTTTAGCTAATGAGGTTCCCATTCAAAAGGAGAAACCTCACAGAGTAGTTAACGCAGATTTTGTAGCTCACGAAAATACTGGCTGTGTTCACATTGCACCGGGACACGGTTTGGAGGATTTCGAATTGGGTTTGAAAGAGGGATTGGAGGTTTTCAATCCAGTAGATGACAGAGGGGTGTTTAAGACTGATGCGGGCAAATACGCTGGAATGCACGTTTTCGAGGCAAACAAGGTTATAATTGAAGATTTGAAAGCCAAAGGATTGCTTTTAGCTGAAGAAACAATAGTTCACAGATACGGACACTGCTGGAGGTGCAAGACCCCGATAATTTATCGAGCTACGGAGCAGTGGTTCTTGGCTGTTTCTAAGCTTAAAGATAGAATGCTTGAGGAGATTGAGAAGGTTAGATGGATTCCAGAGTGGGCTGGGAAGTCGAGGTTCAAGGACTGGGTTAGCAATGCAAAGGACTGGTGCATAAGCAGGCAGAGGTATTGGGGAATTCCCATTCCAATCTGGATTTGTGAAAGATGTGGAAAGTGGAAGGTTGTAGGAAGTATAAACGAAGTTCCTTGGAAAGATGACTTGGATTTACACAGACCGAAGATAGATGAGGTCGTTTTCGAGTGTGAGTGCGGGGGAAAGATGTACAGAGTCAAGGATGTGTTTGACGTTTGGTTTGACAGTGGAGTTGCGAGTTGGGGAACTTTGGGTTACCCACTCAGGCTGAGTGATGAGGAGTTCTTCAAGATTTGGCCTGCCGACTTTATCACTGAGGGACACGATCAAACGAGGGGCTGGTTCTACTCACAACTTGGAGCGAGTGTGATAAGCTTTGGTAAAGCACCTTACAAGACGGTTTTGATGCACGGTTTTACTTTAGATGAGCAGGGAAGAAAGATGAGCAAGAGCTTGGGGAATGTAGTTGAGCCTGAGGAGGTTGTTAGAGAAGTAGGAGTAGATACCTTCAGGCTCTACGTCTTGAGTTCAGCATTGTGGGAGGATTTGAGGTTCAGCTGGAACGAGGTTAGAAATGTTCTGAGGATGCTGAACATCTACTGGAATGCTGTGAGGTTTGCTTACACCTACATGAGCTTGGATAAGGAGATGATAAATCCTGAGAAGATTTTCGGCTGTGATTTCGATTCGGCTTTGAAGAAGATTGATGATTACGAGAACAGATGGATCCTTTCAAGGCTCGAAAGTTTGAACAAGTTGTGTTACGAGGCTATGGAAAACTACCAGCTTCACAAAGTTGTGAGGGCTTTCTTGGACTTCGTCGTTGAGGATTTCAGCAGATGGTACATACAACTGATAAGACCCCGTGTTTGGGTTGAGGGAGAGGATAAGCTCAAGATTGCAACGTATCTGACACTGCTGAGGGTCATCGAGAAGTCCGTTAAGATAATAGCTCCTTTTGCCCCGTTCCTTGCTGAATTCATCTATCAGCGGTTTGTCAAGGAGTTTAAGGATTGCAAAGAGTCAATATTCATGGAGAGCTATCCCAAGCCTGACGAGAGCTTCATAGATGAAGAACTTGAAAGGAGCATGGACATCGTTAGGGAGATTTTTGAAGCTGTAAGCAGTGCGAGGCAGAAAGCCAAGAGAAAGCTGAGATGGCCCTTAAAGGAGCTTGTGATTGAAAGTGGAGATGAGAACGTTAGGAAGGCTGTGGAGATGCTTGAGGGAATAATCAAATCTCAGTGTAACATCAAGAGCGTTAGGGTTGTTGATAACTTTGAGAAGGAGATCGTTGTAAAGCCTAACTACAAGGTCGTTGGAAAGATTTTGAAGGATAGGGTTAAGGAGTTTGCGAAGTTCCTAAGTAGTTTAAGTCAAGAAGAGCTTAAGAAGATTGCAGAGTCTAAGACGGTCGAGTTTGATGGGGAAAAGATTGAAAATGCTGTGATTGTTGAATACAGGTTACCAGAGGGTTACGAATTTGAGGAATTTTCGAAGGGGAACGTTTACATCTACACAGTACTGGATGAAGAGCTTAAGAGAGAGGCGTATGCAAGAGAACTCGTCAGAAGAATTCAGGAGATGAGAAAAGAGCT
>CAYMRE010000115.1:0-3114 GCA_964392755.1 uncultured archaeon | reverse complement strand
CTCATCAGAAGGTTATGAAGTCCTGCTAAACGAATGGGTTTTGTGAGGGTAGAGAAAGCGTCGAAAGAGATTCCAAACGTAAGCGAGATTTTGAGGGAGAACGGAGTTAAGATTGAAGAGGTTGATGTCGTTAGGGCAACGCTCGAAGAGGCTTTTCTCAGGCTGGTGAAGGGATGAGGTTGGAGAAGGTCTTTGCCGTCTTCTTGAAGGAGCTTAAGGTTATTGCGAGGGAGAGGAGGTTACTAGCAATCATCATAGCTCAGCCCATAATTCTGGTTTCTGTCTTCGGCTACGCATTCTCTGGAGAGATAAAGAACGTAGGGGTTGCGGTGGTTGACGAGGATGGAAGTGAACTCTCTCACAAATTCATTTCCGCTCTTCACTCAACCGATAAGTTCGACATAAAGTATTTCGTTTACAGCAGGAGCGAGGCGATAGAGCTTGTAAAGCTCGGTAAGGTTCATTACTGCAATATACATTCCGAAGAACTTCGAGGAAGAGTTCAGGAAAGGCTCAGCTGTTGTAGAGGTTTACGTGGACGAATCGAATTACAACGTTGCGAGATCTGTAATTGAAGGTGTTAACGCAATAGCTTCCAAGATTTCAAGGAGTAACATAACCGTCGAGCAAAGATACGTCTTCACAACGAAGACGAGGCTTATCGATTTCATAGCTCCAGCCATAATAGGTGTCGTAACTCAAATGCTCGGATTGATACTGTCATCAAGTTCAATCGCAAGGGAGAAGGAGGAGGGAACTCTCGAACTCATCTTTTCAACACCCCTTAATAGTTCAGATCTCATATTGGGTAAGTTCTTAGCTGTCACTACGATAATAATGTTGGACGTCTTCGTTGTCATGGCTATAACCCACTTTGCATTCGATGTTGATATCAAGGGAAACCTTGCGCTTCTGATCTTAGCCCAACTGCTCTTTCTTACGGGTTCAATAGGTGTCGGTCTCGCAATTTCGGCAGTTTCAGCCACTCAACTTCAGGGAATTCAAGCTTCGATGATCTTCGCTTTGATAAGTATATTCCTCTCAGGCTTTTTCTATCCCCTCGAAAGCATGCCTGAGGGAGCGAGAATGATATCCTACTTCGTTCCTCTAACTTATGCAAATATCGCCTTCAGGGAGATTATGATAAAGGGAAACGGCTTGGAGGTAGTCTATCCCCACATAACCGCTCTGTTGGTTTACACTGTCCTCAGCATATCTCTTGCGGTTTTGCTTCTGAGGAGGGTTATGGGAGGTGGTAAAAGATGAGAAGAGTGTTTTTGGTAATCTTCTTTCTAATATTGGCTGTCGGTTCGGCAAAAGGGGTTTTAGTAACGGATAAACCAGAATTGGATGCTTACGCCTTGAACAAGGTGCTTCAAGCTGGGAAGATCCAAGAGCTAAAGGTAGTTGTTTTGAATACTGCAAAACACAAGTGGAGTGAGAGAGGTACTTTGGAAGAGGAGATCGCTTACAACATGTCCCTAAATGCCTACAACCTGAGTTTGGAGCTAAGTTCTGATGAGCTAAAGGTTCTAACAGAGAGGGTTAGAATACCCTTGCTTCCAGCAAATTCACAGCAGATCGTCAGCTTTCAAATTTCGGTGCCTTACGACATCTCTGGAGAGTGCACTCTGAAATTGAAGATAAGATACGATAGGATAAGATACGTTGAGGTAACGGGGAACGTCTCGGAGAGCTATGAAGTTGACTACTTTTACAGAAAGGAAGTCGTTGAGATACCTATAAGGGTAGAGATATTACAAACCGCTAAGCCAGAATTCAAGGTTTACCCCTTAAGTCAACTATTATCTACGCTTCAGAACAGGATAAAATATCTCTACAAATTGCCAACGTCGGTCTATCGGATGCAAGGAATGTGGAGGTAACCTTGGAAGGAATAGAGGTTATTCAACCCGAAAAGGCAATTCTACCTCACTTGAGCCAATCATCGATTTCCGTTGTAGAGTTCGATGTAAAAGCTCCAGAAAGGGAAGGAAAGGTCTATGTTCTGGCTAGGATAAATTACACTTACTTCAACGGTGAGAGATGGGTTGAAGGATGTGATAAAGTTCCATTTGAATTGTTTGTGGAAAAGGTTGGGGAGGGAATCGAATTCAGCTTAGGTAAGGAGGAGTTTGAGAGGGGAGAGAACGGTGTCCTTGAGCTGTTCGTAATGAACAACTACCTCCATCCAATTAAGGATCTCGAATTGACCATTTCTGAACCGAAAGGTATGGACTTCTCCGCAACGAGATTTCTACTTGGATATCTAAACTCTGGAGAGGTTAGGGTTGTCAGAATTCCGTACAGCGTTGACGAGGATGCTGATTTCGGTGTGAGGGAGATAGAGATAACTGCTAAATACTCCATCTTAGCTTCGAAAATTGAAAAGAGGGAGTTGGTTAAATCTCTAAGGATAGTTGTTGAGGAGATTCCAGAAATTGTCGTTTTGAACAAACCAGTTGTGTATCACGGGGAAAACATTGTGAAGCTTGAGGTTATGAACGTTGGTGGAGATGCAAAGAACGTTCACTTCAAGCTTAATCCAAGTCCCGGAATAAAGCTTAAGATGCCAGAAGCCTACATTTCTGAACTGAAGAGGGGAGAGAAGGCAACCGTCAGCTTCAGAATAGACGTTGACGATGATGTAATAGCTGGAAACGAGTACAGGATAGACGTTAACTACAAAGCGGAGAAAATTGATGGGGAGGAGATATCTGACACTTGCTATGCGTACTTGATTGTTGAAGAGAGAAGCTGGATCGAGAGAAACACTTGGGCTTTAATTATGCTTACCTTGATAGTCGTAGCGATTTTGATCGTGGGGTTTAAGGTAATCAGAAAGAGATAAATAAAATTAATAAAATTTTTATAAAATTTTTAATTCCCAACTCTTCTGTCAAACCTTTCATAGTCTTCTCAATCGTTCTCTCATTTCTTCCATGCTCTGCGCATTATCCACTTCATTTTTCAGAGTCTTTAGTTCCTATTCAAGCACTGCAATCGTATCGTTTTAATTGCCCTCTCCTTTGTTACCTCAAGCCTGAGGTACCATTCAAAAACGATTTAAATCAATCAAATCGCTTAAGTCTGTGAGAATCAGGGGGAGGGTTA
>CAYMRE010000114.1:0-3118 GCA_964392755.1 uncultured archaeon | reverse complement strand
CCATTCACACCACCTCCTTTACTCTAAAAACTTCTTAATTCTACCAAACGGCTTATACAACACACCACCACCCTCGAAGAACTTCGTGAAGAACTCAACGTAGTGCAATCGAAGTGACTGCAAACCTGGGTCCAAGATACCAAGCATCAGGTTGATTAGATGTCCGATAAGTAGCACAATTATGCCAAGTGGTAGTATTGCCATTCCCGGTGGAAATGCAATCTTCAGTGAGAGGTAGTTGAAGACGTATGCGAAGTAGACCGATGAGAGACCTATAGCCAGCAATCGAGCGAAGCTGAGTATCTGACCGAACCATGTAAGCAGTTCCACACCCATTATGATGCCCATTGCACCCATCTTTGGTATTTCTACTTTAGCGAACAGTATAAACCATATTATCAGCAGTGGCAACGCTGCGAAGTAGAAGACGTTGACTCCTGTCTGCCATCCCTTTACGAGTCCGGGAATTGGCAGTGGGACATTCTTAGCCTGTTCTACTGTGTAACTGCCGAAGATGAAGAGGTTGTCCGGTAGCAGTTTGCCGAAGCCGTTGGGTGGTGGTGTGGTGAAAATGCCGAGGTTATATGCGAAACCGAAGATGATAAAGCTCAAGCCCAAAACACCGATGAACCAACAACCCTTTTCAAGAAGTGCCTCTTTGAAGCCGTGCTCAACAGCTACGTTTCTGAAACCTAAGGCGAAGCCCCAGAGGAGTTTGAACATACCTATAACCAGTGTTATGAACAGAAGGGCTTTGACTCCAAAAGACTCAACTCTGTCAAAGAGCGGATGTCCATGGTTGAATGCATAGATCGATGCCATCAGATTACCAAACCAGTGAACTTCCGAAGGGCTTAGACCCTCACCAGCTATGAAGGGTCCAAAGCATTCACCGTATATGAAACCGAAGATTATCGAAGATACACCGGAATAAACCGCAATGTTCAACAGTTTCTGCCAACCCTCAGTTTTGAATATTCTCTTCAAGTATAGGGCTATTGCTGTAATTATCGCTCCGTAACCAATGTCTCCAAGCATCATTCCGAAGAACAGCGGGAAGAATATCGCCATTATCACGGTTGGATCGATCTCGTGATACTTTGGAATTGCGAAGGTCGTTGAAAGTACTTCGAAGTCCCTCACGTAAGCTGGATTCGTGAGCTTTGTCGGTGGGTTGAAGTTCTCTTTGTCCTCCAAAATTTCTACAGTCACCTTTCCATCAGTTTCGCTTTCTACTCTACTCCTGAACTTCTCGAAATCCTTTGCAGGAATGTATCCAACAGTTACGAACACATACTTAGATACAAGCGATCTCAGAGGCAGTTCGGACTTCTCAAGTTCCATGCTGAGGTACTCTTCAATCGCCAACATCAGATCCGCTTCCTTAGCCCTTGTTTCCTCAATTTCCGACTCGAGTCTCTTTATTTCCTCCTGAATTGAAGATATTTCTGCTTTTATTTCGTTTATCCTTGCATCGAAGTCTTCAATGTCGGGAATTGTAACCTCCCTGAATCCACACTCCTGCAAAACCTTGAAAACATCTTCAGCGTTCTCTACTTTAACGAAGACCGCAATAACGTACTCCTTTCCGTAATCTTTGAGAACAGCCAAGAAATCTTCTGTAATTTCCCTAATCTTCGGTCTGGGATCAACTTTTACAAATCCGACGAACGGTTTAATTGTCTTGTAACCCTTCAGTAGCTTTGGTGGAATTCCCAAAGTCTTCAAAGGCTCAAGAACCCTCAGCTCTTCTTCCAACGTTTTAAGCCTCTCTTGAAGTTCCTTTATCTTGTCTATTTTAGCGCCGATTTCGTTTCGATATTCCTCAAGCTTTGCATCGAGTTCGGCAACGATCTCTTCAGCCCTGAACTTTCTCTTGGGGAAATACTTCTCCGGATCAAGCTTAAGATAGGACAGTATGCTTCTAAGTTGAACCAACCTTCTTGAAACAATACTGGCTTTTTCAAACGGCTCTCCAAGCTTGAAGTATTCAGTTTCGATAGGATCTTCAATGTGGAGGATGTTTAAATCGTAGAGAATTTCGGATACTTTTTCAAAGTAATCCTTGGGTCCCACTACCGAAACTTTAACCATTCTTTCGGGCTTAAGCATACTCGATCATCCCGACGAATTCTTTATATAAGAACTCGACCGCATTTTGTATATTTGACTTACCTTTTGATTCGATCTCCGAAATCTGTTTACTGAGCGAGTTCTTGATCTCCTGCTTTTCCTTTTCAATTTCAGTCTTAGCCTTCTCCAAAATTTCAGCCTTAATCTTCTCCGCCTCTTTTTCGGCATCTTCAATGATTTTCCTTGCTTCATCCTTTGCTCTGTTGATAATCTCCTTAGCCTCATCTTTCGCCCTTGCAATGTCCTCTTCAACCTTCAATTCAGCTTCTCTAATTTTTTCGAGAACTTCCGTGCTTTCCATGCTTATCACCTTTTAGCGTTTTTGAATCAAATATCTAAATGCCACTGCAAAGGATAACGCACGTTGGAAGGGCTGAACCTATATATTTAAAATTTGCTATTTTTTCTAATCCTTCGAACGCTAAAACTTTAAGAATTAGTCAAAATTATTGGTAGTCCAAACATCCAAAGAGATTGGTACATCCGTCAGCACACTGAGTTTTCAGATCAATCAGTCGGAAAAGTTCTACGGAGCCAAGTTGTTGAGAAGAAGCTCAAATGGTGTAGTATTGACGGAAGAGGGATGAGTAGCTTATGAGAAAGAAATCATCCTAAGAGGAGCACACGATTGCCTGAGAGGACTTTTAAATGGTGACTACACGTTTGCAATCGTCGGTGATATATCCAAAGATAATAGACTTGCATACGAAGTCGTAGGCGAGGATAGACTCGTTTTGATAACGTCGCCGGACCATCCGTTAGCTGAGAAAGACACGGTCACAATCGACGAAATAAGGGACTATCCTCTAATCAATCTCACAGACAACTACGACATGACAACAAGCGTTGAAAAAGCTTTAAAGAATTGCGATCCAGATTTAAAAGATTTCAAAGTTTGTACTGTCGATGACATCTTAAACCTCGTCAGTAGAGGTAGGAGAGTGTCCATAATATCGCCTATAGCATCCTACAAAGCCTGCGAGAT
>CAYMRE010000113.1:0-3133 GCA_964392755.1 uncultured archaeon | reverse complement strand
TTCACATACTCTTCAGCGTATTCGCCAACGGATTACCAGTGCTCATGAAAGGAGGTATCAAATTCATCACGGGAACATTGGCTCCTCCCGATGACGGCTTGGGTGGAATTGGCCCCGCTGTAGTTGGGACGTTCGTTTTGACGTTCTTAGCATCTCTCATAGGACTACCGATTGCGGTTTTAACTGGTGTGTTTTCAGCTGAGTACCCGAACAGCGTAATCGGTAAAGCAACGAGAACGCTACTTCTGATAATGATGGAGTTTCCCACAATACTCGTGGGTCTATTCGTCATGAATGTTCTCGTGCTTCCTATGGGTACATACTCAGCCATAGCCGGTGCCTTAGCTTTGGCAATTGTAATGATGCCGTACGTGGCTGTTTACACGGAACAGGCTTTGAGGGACATTCCGAAAATATATAGGGAGGGAGCATTTGCGTTGGGTTTGAAGAGGGCAACCGTCGTTTTTAGAATCATGATGGGAATGGCGAGGAAGGGGATAGTAACCGGAATTCTCATAGGTATGGCGAAGGTTGCTGGTGAGACGGCACCACTCCTGTTCACAGCTGGAGGTTCGTCACGAATTTACTTTGCTGGTATAGACAAACCTATCGGTGCGGTTCCCTTGCTGATATATCAACTTGTTCAACAGCCCTATGAAAACTATCATCAGATAGCATGGGGTGCATCTCTGGTCCTAATGCTGATTTTCCTAGCCATATTCATCCCAATAAGACTGAGCATCAAGGAGGTGAAACTGTGAACGCAATAGAGACATTAAATCTTAGAATTTGGTATGGAGATAACGAGGTCATAAAGGGTGTAAACTTGACAATTCCTGAGAAGGTTTGTTTCGCGATAATGGAGCCTTCTGGATGTGGAAAGTCTACACTCTTGAGGTCTTTTAACAGACTGCTTGAGTTGAACGAAATTGCGAGGGTTGAAGGTGTTGTAAAACTCTTCGGTAAGAGTGTATACGAAATGGATCCCGTTGAAGTTAGGAGAAGGGTTGGGATGGTCTTTCAAATTCCTAATCCGTTTCCTCACATGAGCATATACGACAACGTAGCTTTGGGCGTTAAATACAACAAGCTCGTAAAGTCGAAGGAGGAGCTTGATGAAGTTGTGGAATGGGCTTTGAAAAAGGCAGCTTTGTGGGATGAAGTTAAAGATAGACTGAAGGATAAAGCTTCCCAACTAAGCGGTGGACAGATGCAGAGGCTGTGCATTGCAAGGGCTTTAGCTTTAAAACCAGACGTGCTTTTAATGGACGAACCCACAGCGAATCTCGATCCTGTCAGTTCGAGTAAGGTTGAGGAGCTGATTTACGAGCTCAAAAAGGAGTTGACGATAGTTATAGTTACTCACTCGCCAGCTCAGGCTTCTAGGGTAAGTGATTACGTAGCCTTCCTCTACATGGGTAATCTTGTAGAGGTTGGTAAGACTGAGGAAGTCTTCGAAAATCCGAAGAACGAGCTTACCGAGAAATATTTAACGGGTAGAATGGGGTGATAGCTTGATAGCGGAAAGAAGGTTGGATAAGATAAAGGAAGGAGTTTTGAAGCTTCACGATGTAGCTAAAAGGTCGGTTGAGAAGTGTCTTGAGGGTCTGAGAGGAAACGATGAGATAAGGAGAAAGCTTGAAGACCTTGAAATGGAAGCGGATATTTTGCATTCGGATGTTGATTACGACTGCGTAACCTTCATAGCTCTCTTTCAACCTGTTGCAAGAGATTTGAGATTTGTAGTCGGTATGATGAAGATTTCCTCTGGATACGAGAGGATTACCGATTTAGCTCTGGAGATAGGGTATTACTACTGTTACGATGAAGAACTTTTGGCGATATTTGATGATATGCGAAGAAATCTACTTGAAATGTTCAAAATCTTGGAAGATTGCTACGCTGGAAGTGAAGTTGACATAGTTTACATGCTGAAGAAGCACGACAACTTAATAGACGACTGTTACGAGAGAGCCATTGTTTACTTAAAGGAGAAATGTAATGTCGAACCCGTTTTGGTTGCCAGACACTTGGAGAGGATAGGAGACATTTTGGGCAAAATTGGATCTGCAATCGTATTCGTTGAAAGCGGTAAAAGAGTGTGGATAAAGTGATCTTTATGATAGAGAACAGAAAAATCTATCTGAGCGGGGGAAACAGTTACATAATAATGCTACCTAAGAGATGGGTCGAAAGCAACGGATTGAAGGCTGGAGACTACATAAGAATGGAGATATCCGACAACGCAATTGTTTTGAGAGCTAAGGATTCAGAGAAGACTAAGAAGGTCATTACGTTAGATTCGAAAGACCTTTGCCACGACTGCCTAATAAGGAGGATTGTAGCTTACTACTTAGCCGGATACGACAGTGTGAGAGTTAAGGTTTACAATGAAGAGCATAGAAGGGCAGTTTCTCTAGCATCTGACATGCTCATAGGTGCTGAAATAATAGAGGATTTAGGTAAGGAAATAGTACTCGAGATATTCATCGATCCGAACAGGTTCAGGATAGACTACATCATAGAGAGGATAGGAAACATGTGCGTCACCATGCTTTCTGACTTCAAGCAACTTCTGAAAAGCTTGGACGGATTCATACACAGCTCGATACTGATGAGAGAAGGGGAGATAGACAGATTGCACTTCTTAGCCTTAAGACTGTTGAAATCTGAAATAAGCAGGAAACCAGAAGATTTGCTCGAATACAGGACGATAATCAGAGCTCTTGAGAGGATTTCTGATCATTGCGTGAAGATGTCCGATAGCTTAATGAGGGTTAAGATGCAACTCCCCAAGCTAATCGAGTTGGTGGAGATTTGCGAAAACATACTGAAGCTGACGATGAAATCTTACTATAAGAGAAGCTCGGATTTGGCTGATGAAGTCATAAACGAGGTTGAGAAATTCTACAGCATGGAGGAAAAGTACTCAAACATACTCTTCGAACTTCTTGAGGACTTCTGGAGGAAGAAGGAGAGCATAGAGAAGTCAGCAAATTTAAGAATAATCCTCGACAGCTTAAGTAGGATAGCCGGTTACTGCTCGGATATAGCTGAGGCGGTGATAAACATGTGCATTTAATTAATATACAGTGCCCCGAAGCTGTGTCCATGTTTCAGCTTTTCAGGAGAG
>CAYMRE010000112.1:0-3187 GCA_964392755.1 uncultured archaeon | reverse complement strand
AACCCCTTTTAAAATCCATCTTTCTCCAAATCTCTTCCATACATCCTGAAGCTCTATCATGTTTTTGAAGGGCACCTGAGTTCTATCCTATCCGCAAGTATCGTTCTATTGCCTGGATAATACAAACCGCTTACCACGACAGTTCCGTAGCCACTGACGTTGTCCAGTCTAACGTAGCTCGGATAAACGACGTTTACCTCAAAGCTGTTATCGTGTATCTTGAACTTCAAAACCCTATCGAAGTGAACGCTCCCCTTAGAAACGTTACCCATTACAACGACCCTCTCCACGCTTTTAACATCCTTTAAATCTGATACGGTCATGTAGCTTGATGAGTTCAGAGCCAAGAATCCAAGTAGTCCGAAAGCCAACGTGAGTGACAGCACTGGGACGATTTTGTTCATGGTATCCCTCTTTAAAGGCTGTTTAAAACGGTTAAGGCTGATTACATCTCCCAAAACTTCTTGTTATTAAGAACGCCAACACAACTACAGCAATGTAAACCGCGAGAGACACTAAAACGCCCCAATACAAATTATCACCTCCTAATACAGCATTTTAGAATCGCCAAAAACGCTAAGAAGGAAATTGCCACTCTCAAAGCTAAAAGTGTAACTTCGCTAAATTCAAGCGGTTGATTTGGCAGTTGAGCGTGCAAGCTTCTGAAGTAAACGGAAGATACGTAGCTTAGAGGAATGGTTACGTAAGCTGAAGCTCCAAATACTGCAGAGACGTTCTTAGCCTTCTCAGTATCTTCAACAGAACTCCTGAGAGCTATATAACCTAAATAGGCGAGTAGAGCTGTTAGAGTCATCGTTTGCTTTGGATCCCAGCTCCAGTAATATCCCCAAACCTCCTTAGCCCAGAGCATCCCACAAACGATTGCTCCAATACCGTAAATCACACCTAAAACTGCGGAGCAGAAGGCTATTCGATCGTATCTGTCGTTCTCCTTAATCAAGAAAGCCAAGCTGAACACAAATGTTAGTGTAAATGCGAAATACATGTCCCAAGCCAAGGGAACGTGGAGGTAGAGTATTCTGTAACACGTTGCATCGAACAGCGTTATCTTCGGATAGTTACCAAAGAGGGCGGAATACACTGCAGTTACCAAATCCAACAGCACCAATATTGGAGTTATCATTTCCTCCACCTCGCCACGATTTCACCAATTATCATCATGGCACACGATAGCCAGAGTAGGTTTATAAGGGAAACGAACTTCACCTTCACTATAAATTCCGTTTCCCCAACTTCCGTCACATAGCTTTTGCAGGTCACGTTCAAGAACTCTAAGAATTTCGTCTCGTTCACCACAGGCAAAACGGACTTAAATGCTAAGGCGAAGCAGTTTTTTGGCATGTAACAGCTCTGAGTGTATTCATCGACAACGATGTAGTAGTTGTTCAGACCATCGCTCACGATTATGGGATCACTCAAAACGGGATAATACTCTCTGCACATTGCACAGAATCCAGTCATCTGGCAGATGTGCATGCAGTTTATGTAGTTCAAAAACCTTGCTGGGTATACTGAGATAACAGCTGTAACGTTTCTTCCGTTCAAGTTCATGTGGACTATCTCCCTACCCTCTTCGGGAACTTCAACTACCTTATCCCCACTTTGATAGACTACCCTGCTTTTGGAAATAGAGAAGTTTAGACCCTCAATTTTGAGCTTAATTGCGTCAATTTCTTCTCCAACTTTAACCTTGAATGCGTTGCTCGTTTCGTAAAAGGCGTAAGGCCAGCTTACACTCACAGCTACAACGAGCAGGGAAACCGAAAGGTGGATTAACCTGTGTTCAAATCTCTTTAATCCGATTGTAGAAGCAACGCTAAACAGGGCAATTGGCAGAATTAATGAAACCGCACAGTTGACATGGAGAGGGGCATAGGGACACCAAGTGATAAATCTGAAAGCTGTTAAAGCAGTTAAAATTGCTGAGATTGCGTAAACAACTATCAGAGCTTTAAGATACTTGCCATATTCCTTTGAGTTGCAAATTGGCAGTACTGACAGCAAAATTATTAGGAAGGGAAGGTTTGCAAAGTTGTAATAATCAACGCTCACATTTGATTTCGTCACAAGCTGATAAATGAGGGCTGTTATGCAAACGATGTACATTCCTATTAGAGAGTTCGTTGCGATTGCCATGGGATTGGCTTCCAATTTAAGTCTGAATTCCTTGAGAAAGAGCATTAAGAATGGGACACCGACTAAAACTATGGCAAATCCCGAAGGGTTTATTGCAAAGCCATGTAAGGGTGAAATTCCACCTCTCGTCACAAAGCCAGCAAACGCAACCGAGAATCCGGTAAGATACAGTAAACTCCTATCTTTTGAGTGGAGATAAGCCGTTAGGCTTAGCCAAGGTAGAAGGAGAGCTGTTTCAACGGGATCCCACGCCCAGTAACCACCCCAACCCAAGGTGTAGTAAGACCAAACACCCCCCAAAACGTTTGCAAGCGTAACAGTGAGCCATGCTAAACCAACTTTTGAAATTCCAACTCTGTTCAGAACCGCATCTATGGCAACAAAGAGACCAAATGCATAAGCTACGAAACTTGCTGGAGGATGGAGAAGCATCCAAATGTTTTTTAAGAGGGGGTTCAATCCAAGACCGTTTTGAACCGATTCGACTGAATCAAAAGCACCGTTTAAAGTCGCCACGATGAAAAGGGCTATAACCGTTAGGTTGTGATAAATCGATCTATTCCTCTTGAGGAGAGAAAGTATTGCAAATGTTGACATCCACCACACGATGAATCCTCCGCTCCCAGACCACGATGCCGAAAGCTTGAAAATTGTTGGCAGATCTCTTGAAGAGTGCAGGAAAACTTCTTTAAGTGTGAAATCGTCTGCAAGAAAGGAGGACACGTAAAATAACAGTCCAACGATTACAAGGAAATAACCAACGTTTTCGACCTTCGATCTTTTTACGGTGCATACCGATAAAATCAGCGTTGCCAGTGCGAAAGGAATTATCGTAGGATGCATGCGATTGATCGAGCTAAGCGATATATTACCGAATCGGTTATATTGGCACTACCGCAACGTATTGTCATGAAGAAATGCAATCCTTCAAGCTGTCTCTTGGCTTGCGTTTTGGGATTGAACTGTGCGGAAGCAGAAACGTATTTCGCACTCCTTGAAAGGGGAAATGCTGATGTTGACGAGATTGCAA
>CAYMRE010000111.1:0-3304 GCA_964392755.1 uncultured archaeon | reverse complement strand
CTTTAACGGTTAACTTACCTCTTCAGGTTTTGGAGCGGTACAACCTACGAGCAAAGGAGCTATCAGAAGGACGGACTGGCAGAAGAATGGACTGGAATTTACTCCTCATTTAGGAATTTAAAAATCTCCCATCGATATACACTCGTCACCAGTCTTAACCTTCGTATATCACTCGCTATTACAGTTGTTACGATCGTGGAGTCAGTCGTAGATTTAGCTTATAACTATCTTCTGAACTCCGTCGACTTTCAAAAACTCATCTACGAGTCTTCCCGGTATCTTTCTATCGGTAACGATCGTCAGCTTGGATTCAACACTCAACTCGGGATCTTCGGCAAGTATGTACCTTATCGGAATTCCCTCCCTCGCAAGTATCGAGGTTATGCCAGCTACTATACCGACCTTGTGGCTTTCCGCATAAACTTCCAAAACACCGAAACCCAAAATCCTCGCAACTTCGGTTATGTTCGCAACGGGCTTTAGCGAAGAGAAGACTTTTCTAAGCTCTTCATCGTGCTCTATGTTCTGAATAGCAGAGACTACAACTTTCCTGTCAACATCCAAAGCTTCGGCAATCTTTGTTGGCACCAACTCTATCTTGTCACAGTAAGCCTTCCCGTTTCTGACGGATATTCCCAATCTTAAGAACTCTTTTGCAACGACTATCTGAGAAGGGTACTTCTCAAACTTTTCGGCAATTTTGCGCCACATAACGAAAGTATTGTTAGGGGATTAAAAGTTTCCTTATGTCTATTCCCGTCATCTGAAGAACCACGTATGCACCGTATATCGTTCCGATCATACTACCGATGTTCGTCAAAGCCGCAACGAGTAAAACCCTAAAGGCTTTATTCTTCCAAAGGTCTTTGAGTGAGCTTGCATTTGAAAGGCTTATCAGATCGTCAACGCTCGGTTTTCTCATCTTCAGCTCAACGTAGCCCGATACCCAGCCTGCCGCTATTAAAGGATTTATAGACGTCAACCAAGCGCAGAGGAAGGCTACCAGTATGGATAGGGGATGAGCCAACGCAAGGGTTGCGCCTAAAGCTGAAAGTGTGCCGTTTATAAAAAACCAGTACATGAAAGCTTTGAAAGCCATCTCGCTTCCTAATTTTGTCAAGATGTATGCAAACGTTCCCACGATTAAAGCGGATAAAATCCAACCGAAAGCTTTGGAAACGCCGAACTTGCTCTTCTTAACCTCTAACAGCTTCTCGATAGGAGGAAGCTTTTCGGGATTTTTCAAGTAACCTTCTATTCCTTTTTTATGACCCGCCCCGACAACCGCAACTATTTTGTTGTAATTCTCACTCGCTTTGAGCAGGTTATAAGCCATGTAGGCATCTCTTTCATCTATTAGAACTTCACCCGCTTTCGGACTTACCTTTCTGAACTCCTCAATAAGAGAATCAACGTTGCCTATAACATCTTCAACGTCCTCTTTACTAAAGATTCCCTTTAAGATGTTCCAACCGAACTTCAATTTCTCAAAGAAACTCATCTTCTGCCAAAGCCTTTGAAAAGTTATGCCAACATCTCTATCTATTAACAGGACATCCGCTCCGATCTCCTTAGCTTTTTCTATAGCAGTTAGCATCTCTTCTCCCGGTTTTACACCCGTTTCCTCTCCGATCTTTCTTTGAAAGTAAGCCAAAACAATCTGGAGTAATGCGAGGGAGACGTTACCACCCTTTAAAACGTCTGAAAGCGATAGGCTTTGAACGTTGTTGATTAATGCGTTGTATCTCCTGGGACAGAGTTCTACAGCTACAGCATCGGGTTTAACCTCTTCTATAATTCTACAAACCTCTTCTACGCTCTCTCTTAGCACATGAGCGGTTCCAACTATGTAAACCTCAGCCACAGTTTAACTTTACTTCCACTATTTAAACAATCTCCTCCTCAAAAGATCGTGAATCTCAAAATTTATGAATAATCCCGCAAAATGGGAAAGGCTTATATACTCGGAATCGAACGCACGTTATGAGACCTCTCCTCAAAGCCGAGAAGGGAGTAAGGATGAGCAGAAAGAGGATAGAGGAAATCAAGAACAGGAGATTTAGAAGGATAGTAAGATACGTTTACGAAAATTGTCCGTTCTACAGGAGGAAGTTCAAATCCGCTGGTATCGATCTTGATAAGATCAGGAGCGTTGAAGATATATCCAAGTTACCCTTCACGACCAAACAGGAGCTTAGGGAAGCTTATCCGCTCAAAATTCTATGCGTTCCGAAGGAAAAGATTGTTAGAATTCAGATGAGCGGTGGAACGACTGGACAACCTGTAATTATCCCTTACACACGTAAAGATGTTGAGCAGTGGAAGGAGATGATGTTGAGAGCATTCTACATAGCCAACATAACTTCCAAAGATGTCATCCAGATAACACCAGCGTTTGGCTTGTGGAACGGTGGATTTGGATTTCATTTCGCTGCGGATGCAATAAACGCCTTCGTAATTCCGATAGGACCGGGAAACACGAGAAATCAGCTGAGGTTCATGAAGGATTTCGGAACGACAGTGTTGTGCTCAACAGCCAGCTATCCTCTCAGGCTTTTGGAAGTTGCAAAGGAGATGGAAATCGATCTCAAGGAGTTGGAGCTTGAGAAGATGCTGTTAGGGGCGGAACCTTGGACTGAGGAGATGAGGAAGATTATCGAGAAGGAATTCGATGTGATTGCATACGACATACCCGGTTTAACCGAGATGGGTGGAGTTGGAACTGTCGGATTTGAATGTCCAGAGAGAAACGGTTTGCACATGTGGGAGGACAACTACGTCGTTGAAATCGTCGATCCAGAAACTGGAGAGGTTTTGGATGAGGGAGAAGAAGGGGAGGTCGTTTACACCGCTTTGAACAGGGAGGCAATGCCTCTGATAAGGTATAGGAGCGGAGAGGTGTCGGCTGTCGTCAGCAGAGAGCCTTGCGAGTGCGGTATCGAGCACATGACGATCAAAAGGATTAGAGGTAGGACTGACGACATGATAATCTACAGGGGCGTTAAGTTCTATCCAGCGGATGTTGAGGAGATTCTTGCAAGCTATGGAATTACTCAGTACAGAATAGTCCTCGACAGCAAGGTAACTGTGGAGTTCGAAGGTGATGAAAGCTTAATTCCAAAGCTCGAAAGAGATTTTAAGGAGTTCTTGGGATTCAAACCGAAGCTTGTAGCTTTGCCCTTTGGAACTCTTGAGAGGTTTGACGGAAAGGCTAAGAGATTGGTTAAGTCTTGATCGAAAGTGTTAAAATCGCAAAATCATTTAAACATTTTAAGCGGGGGTTGCCGAGTCAGGTCAAAGGCGC
>CAYMRE010000110.1:0-3304 GCA_964392755.1 uncultured archaeon | reverse complement strand
ATAGCTAAAATGTTGAAAGATTTTATAAAAATTGATAAAAATTTAATAGAGGAACTGATACTATATGCAACCCGCAAGCAGTGACTTCACAACCTCATTTATCTTCACAGCTGGCTCGTTACAGGCTATAACAAGATCACCTATCTCAAGGAGAGCATCCCTAACAACGCTTTCAGCCATTTCATACGTTTCGAGCAAGTTTCTCCCGGCTGGAGTTAACCAAGTCCCACCCCTCCCCCTACCTCCCCTCTTCATCTCAACGACACTCTCACCCAAGTTTTCCTCAAGCTTCTTGATGTAATTCCAGATGAACTTGTAGGACATTCCCAAAACTTCCGAAGCTTTAGCAATCGAACCGTATTGGTCTATCGCCTTGAGAATTTCGTATCCTCCCCTGCCGATGAGGGGTTTGCAGTCCTTCTCAATCCAAACCTTAAAGCGAATTACCGTTTTCACCACCTCCAAGTGTTAATTCATGATGAGCGTACACTCCCCACAACTATATCGATTTCGATTTTTACCTCCAAGCTTAAATACATCCTGAACGACATACTACAGATGCTCGGGTGGAGTGAGCTTACACTGATAGTTGTATTAGCGGTGATATTGTTAGGTCCAGACAAACTTGCGGATTTGGCAAGGACTTTGGGGAGAATATACGGTGAATATCAAAAAGCTAAGAAACAGCTTGAACTTGAACTGTTATACGGTTACGAGATTCCTACAAAGGAAAAGCTTGAGGAAATAGCTCAAAAGAAGATTTCCGCAATAACTGCCGATTTTATAGAGAACGTAAGTAAGTTCAAGAAGCCTTAAATACTCTCAAAGTAACTTCGGATAGGTGAGAGAATGCTGGGTGGAATAGGCCCGAACGAGCTACTGCTAATTTTGGTGATAGTGTTCATACTCTTCGGAGCTTCGAAACTTCCCGAGCTGGCGAGAAGCTTGGGAAGGGCAAAGGCTGAGTTTAAGAAAGCTGAGAGAGAAGCAGAGCTTGAACTGATTGAATTCGAGAGGCAGATTAGAGAGGGTAAGTACAAGAGGGAGGAACTCGAAAAGATGGCTAAGGATTTGGGTGTAGAGAGCGAAGGCAAAAGCGATGAGGAACTTGCAAGAGACATAAGAAGTGTGATAAGGGAAAAATCCGAGCCATAACAAAAACTTTAAAAATTTTGATTTTGGCTTGATTCCATGAAGGTACAGGCTGAAGTTAGACAGCTCAAGGAAGGCGGATACGTAGTTATCGATGATGAGCCTTGTGAAATCGTGAGTATCTCCGTAAGTAAATCGGGTAAGCACGGTGCCGCTAAAGCGAGAATCGAAGCAATAGGACTTTTCGACGGGCAGAAGAGAAGCATAGTTCAGCCAGTTACGGCAAAGGTTTACGTGCCTATAGTTGAAAGAAAGAGGGCACAGGTTTTGAGCGTTGTTGGTGACGTGGCACAGCTTATGGATTTAGAAACTTACGAAACGTTCGAGCTTCAAATACCCGAGGAGCTGAAGGATAAAATCGAGCCGGGAAAGGAAATCGTCTACATAGAATCCTTGGGTAAGAGAAAGATCGTCGAGAGATAATGCACATAGATTCTTTCTTCTCACTATCAAATTCGGATCTTAATTCTGCGGAATTCGTAGTAGTTGGTATACCCTACGATAGATCCCAATCATTTTTACCGGGTTCGAGGTTTGCCCCAAATGCGATAAGGATAGCCAGCTGGAATTTGGAAAGCTACTCTTCCATATTCGATGTCGATTTGGATTTCTTGAAGGTTTGCGATGTAGGTAACGTGAACGTCGACGGAGATTTCACCAACGTGATCAAAAACGTTGAGAATTTCGTTTCAAGTGTGAAGGGTAAGGTTTTGATCTCGCTCGGTGGTGAACACACTGTAAGTTACGCTGTGGTCAGGGCTTTGAATGATGAATTCTGCTATCTCGTCATAGATGCCCATCTCGATTTGAGAAATACTTTCGACAACGACCCGTTCAACCACGCATGCACGTGCAGAAGAATTTCAGAGCTTGGGTTGGACATAGTTTACTTAGGAGCGAGGAGCTACACCAAAGAGGAGCTTGAATTCGCCAAGAGTAAGGGTTTCAAAATATTTAAGCCGTTCAATTTGAGAATGGAAGAAATTGAAGACGTTTTGAGTTCCTACGATAAGATATACTTATCGATAGATGTCGATGGCTTTGATCCTTCATTTGCCCCGGGAGTGTCGACACCCGAACCTTTTGGCTTAAACCCTTCGATAACACTCGAGATTTTCAGAAGGTTTTCCAAAAAGATAGTAGCGATGGATATTGTAGAGGTTGTGCCAGACGAAAACTACGTAACTCCGATGCTCTGTGCAAGAATAATCTTTGAATTCATAGCTTCGAAAAGTTTATCATCTACGGAAAAAATTTAACGCATGGCAAAGGCTCACGAGCGAAAATCAGCGAGACTTCTGGCATTCGTTCTAGCGTTGATCATGGTCGCTTCTGCTTTAGTCTACGCCTTCAGAAATCCTTCAAAACCTGAGGAAAGAGAGATTAAATTCGACATGGGCAAAGATTGGAAAGATTGGATAAGGTACCTTCCAAATGGCACTGGCTACATCGTTTATCTCAACTACACCGAAAAGAATGAAACGCTAAAGAAGTTTATATACAACAAAACTTTGAATAACGTAAATCCGTACGTTTTCAGAGAGTTCAGACCGACGATAAACTACTTCAGAAGCATGATGATATTTGACTACTACAACTACCTAATAGATCTGAACAGGTCTAAAGTCTACTTCGCGTATAAGCAGAAGGATGTTTATAAGAATTTCACACTGAAAACGGGTTTCGCTGTGGGAAGACCGTATACGGTAGTCGATGAGACACATCCAGTTATTCTAGCTTACCCAAGCTATGCAAAGGCGGTTATCGATGTCATAACCGGAAATTCGACAGGCTTTACTGAAGACTACGGTAACTACACATCCCGCATCAACGGTAGTTTCAGCTACGCGTTCATATTGGCTGGAGACATGGCAAAGAGTACATTAACTGATAACGGAACGCCCATTGCGGACTTTTACTTTGAAGGTTACAGGATGAACGGTTCAGTTTACGAGAAGGTCGTTGGGATACACTTCCTCAGATACTACTTCTTCGTGAAAACTAACGAAACTGCAAACAAAACCGTTTACTACTATTACAAGAACTACGACGACGGATTTAGCATAGCTGTAATGGGTAGCTACAACTTCACAAACCTCACACAGTTGATGCCAGAGATGAGGACAGTCATAATAAAGTTCGGTAACGAAAC
>CAYMRE010000109.1:0-3512 GCA_964392755.1 uncultured archaeon | reverse complement strand
GGTTTGATTACTGGAACTTTGGCACTTCAGGCAAAACCTTTCCTTTGAACTTAAACTTTATCTTCAGCTCTTCCTTCTCACTACTTCCCTCGTATTCAACTTCTACCTTTACAGGCTCAACGAAGTCGACGTAGATCTCCCTCTCCTTGAATTCGCACGTAATTCTTCCCTCATCGATTTTTTCAATCATCTTTTGCAAAAAAGCCTTTAGCTCCTCCTTACTCAACTCCATCTCCTTCTCAAACTCCCCATACTCTATCTTCTCCTCAATTCACACCACCTCCAAAACCCTTCTACCCACAACAACACCTAAATCGTAAGCCTTCCTAAGCTCTTCCTCGTCGGTCTAAACTGAACCTGCAGACCTTCAACTATCTCCCATCCATTTCAACCCAGTAGACGTTCCTTCCAATCTTCATGTAGATCACCGATCTTACTCAACTTTAACCTCCTTGTAGTTCTCCCAGAGTCCGTGCAGATTGCAATAAGCCAATACTACAATCTTTCCGCTCTTATTTAACTTAAGTTTAAACGTAACCTCCGCTTCGCAGTATTCCGGGGTAAACTGAGCTTTTGCAACCTTTATCGGATTGAACTCCCTTCCGTCCTCTACGAAAAACACATCCACGTATCTAATCGAGTGCTCAAGCTTGTTTGGATGCTTCGCGACTGAAATCCTCACTTCAAAAGGCTCTCCAGCCTTAACGACGTCCGGACACTCTATTTCGGGTGCGTGAGTTTCTCCCTTTGCACTTCCCTTATCCCTTATAAAATCGCCCAACATTCACACCACCTCACAAACCCAACCGAACGAACTTTGACTTGGAACAACCACACACTGGACACACCCAGTCATCAGGCAAGTCCTCAAAATTTGTGCCAGGAGGAATGTCGTTGAAGGTGTCTCCAATATCATCGTAGACGTAACCGCAACACTTCCACTTCATAATTCAATCCCATCTTCTTTTCGAAGAGTTTTGCGATTTTAGAACGTGCACCTCGCCAAACTTTTCCCCAATGAAGGCTTTAACCAAATTCTCAAGCGTTTTCAAATACTGCACCTCAGTATTTATTATTCATAAAAATATTTAAAACTTTCTGAGAATTGAATCGAAATCAAACCTTCTTGTAACAGAACCACCAATCAAAGCACTCTATTTCTCCAGCCTTAGCTTTTTCAAGTCTTTCCTTAGCGGTCTTTTCGTCTGTAGCTGGAGGAATAATGACTTTATCACCGATTAACTCGTTGTTGGGCCAGTTGGCTGGAATAGCCACGCCGTTTGCATCGCTAACCTGCAAGCCCTTAACCATCCTCAATATTTCGTCAATGTTTCTTCCAAGCTCCTGCGGATAGTAGAGCATAGCTCTGATGACACCCTTGGGGTCAAATATGAAAACAGCTCTAACCGTATTGGTTCCCTTTGCAGGATGTATCATCCCCAGTTTTTCAGCAATCTGACCTCTATCATCTGCGATTATCGGGAAAGGAATCTCTACACCCAACTTTTCCTTGATCCATTCCACCCACTTTATGTGGCTGAATACTTGATCGATGCTCAGACCTATTAACTCACAGTTGAGTTCTTTGAACTGTTCGTATCTCTTAGCAAAAGCTACGAATTCGGTTGTACACACCGGTGTGAAGTCCGCGGGATGTGAAAACAGCACTACCCACTTCCCTTCGAAGTCCTTTGGAAACTCGATCTCACCGTGCGTTGTCAGAGCCTTGAACTCTACCCTATCTCCAATTTTTGGACAACTCATATCGTAAACTTTACGTTATACAATATAAATTTTTTGTTCGAATTTCGAACAAAGATTACAAATACTATCTCATTAAACTATTTTAATGGACGAGAAAGATCTAAAGATAATCGAAATTCTCATAAGTAACGCAAGAACTCCAAAGACGCACATAGCTAAAACTTTGAATATTACGGAAACTGCAGTTAGAAAGAGAATCCAAAAGCTCGAAAACTTGGGAGTAATAATGGGATACAGGGCAATCGTAAATTACAAGGCGGTAAACTTGGCATGTTCTCTAACTGGAGTTGACGTCGAGCCTGAAAAGCTTTGGATGGTTGTTAAAGCGCTTAAGGAAATGGATGAAGTTAAATCAATGTGGCTCACGACTGGAGATCACACACTGATGCTCGAAATAGTTGTTAAAGATGTTGAAGAGCTTTCAAAGATCCACGAGAGGATCGAGAAACTCGAAGGGGTTAAAAGGGTATGTCCGTCGATAGTCTTAGACGTTCTAAAGTAATTTCAAGGAGAATCAAGGAGTTTGAAAGACTTGGTAAATACGGAGAAACAACCTTCGACTTCAGACCTTTCTTGGATTTAAAAATCAAGGCTACGATTGAAACCGAGTTGGCATTTTGCATATCCACCGCAAACTCCTCCGCTTTATCAGGCTTAAAGTTTCAGAAGTCTTTAGAAGGCTTAAGCCTTAACGATCTAAGCGTTGAAGAGATTGAAAGATTGATGAGAGAATCTGGAGTAAGATTTGCTTCGAGAAAAGCTGAATACATCAAAATTGCTATTGATAAATTCGACGTAGTCGAGAGGGCGTTGAAACTCGATGATTTCAGTGCGAGGAGGGAGCTTTTGAAGTTGAAGGGATTGGGTATGAAAGAAAGTAGCCACTTTTTGAGGAATGTTGGAAGAAAGAATTTGGCTATCGTGGACAGACACGTCCTTAGATGGCTCGAGGGAGAGGGGTACAAATTCAAGTTACCAAAGGACTACACTAAGGCGGAGGAAGTTCTCAGAAGGATTGCAAAGGAGAAACGCTTAACCCTATCTGAACTCGACCTCATTATCTGGTTCGAGATGACTGGAAAGGTACTTAAATGATCTCAAGCAAGTCGCAGATCCTAATCCTTCTAATACCTTCACCATCGTAGAAGTTTGCAAATCTGCAGTCCTCCTCAAACTCTTTCGGAATTTCCGCTTTTAGCCTTTTCAAAGCCAAAAGGGCGTATGCTACGAAATCGGGATTATCCCTAAGCTCCTCCAAAACTTCCAACAACTTTTTGACAGGATCGGGATAGGCATCTTTGACGAGATGTGCAATTCTTGCGATTCCGTAAGCAACGTATTTCCTCTCCACCTCCCAATCGTCCAAAAGAGATACGAACTTGTTCTTAAATCCTTCAAACACTTCTGGATTGTTCAAACCTATTTCAGCGATACCCAAGGGTGCACCGACGCAGTAAGCACCACTCTCATCGCTTAGGTGCCAGAAGAGCCTTAGGATGTAATTTCTTGCTTTTTCTCCCCTGCATAAGTATCCCAAAGCTTCAGCTCCTCTAAAACGGTAGAATTCATCTGGATCATACAAAAACCTCACAGCCAACTTAGGTGTCAAATTTTCGAAATCTCTAAGCTTGAGCGTCAACCTCAACTCACCGACGTTCATGGAAAAACACCGTAAATAATGACTTTAAGTGTTATTGCAAAATCAGCCATTTCTATGCAGATCACCGAAAAGAACGGGATAGCTCGTC
>CAYMRE010000108.1:1694-3513 GCA_964392755.1 uncultured archaeon | reverse complement strand
AGAATTGGTAAATGGTGGTATAAGCAAGAGGAAATAGATTGGATTGCTTTAAACGATAAGGAGAAAAAGGCTTTATTCGTTGAGGTTAAGTGGAGTGATTTAAGCTCGAAAGATGTAAAAAAGATCTTGAAAAATCTGGAAAAAAAGTCTGAACTCGTTGTGAAAGATTACAAACACCATTACATGCTTATTGCCAGAAGTGTCAAAGAAAGAGTGGATGAGTTGATGATACTGGATTTAAGAGATCTGGAAAAATTTGTTTGCCACTGCAACTCAACACAATCTAACTGAAGAAATCGATTTGTACAAATCAACGAACTCTTTAAGGATATTGTAAAATTTGGGTGGTTTTTCCGTTCGGGTCTTGGAGCCTTCGTAGTCCAAGACGATTAGGATCGTTGTTGTTAAAATCATCAATTTCCTGAAATCCTTATTCTTAACGAATTCTGTCCAAATTCTTGCATTCAAATCGTCTACGTACCTAAAAACTTCTGAGATAAATCTTTTGTCTAAGACGTATTCTTTGTTCTTATTCTTCCTAAACTTCGATTTGAATTTCATCAATTCGCCAATAAAAGTTTCAACTATTCCCGCACCGAAAAGTCTGTCAAGGTGGGATGTTTCTTTGAAGATTCTGTTAACTTCGTTGATTATACTATCGTATTCTTCAAGCTTACAAACTCTTATTTCATCGAGTCTCTCCCTACTTTTCAGACCCATTGCATGGTGGTGGTATAGGATCGAAGAACATACGATCCACCTAAAGTCCTTGAATTCGTTCAACCTGCTTTCTAAGTCTCTCTCAAGCCAGAGGTCTATAAAAATATCCGCGAGGTAAGTTGAAAAGAATTCGTGACCTCTGAAGTTGAGGTACTTCACATCTTCGTCTTTATCAAATCCAAAATTCCTCTGATAGAAAACTTTGCCAATGTCGTGAAATATTACCGCAAATTTAAGCCACTTTTCAAAGGTCTCTTCGTCGTAATTTTTGAGTTCTTTTCCATCTGTAAGGGTGTTAACGTAAAAGCTCCAAAGCTTTCCATCCTTAATTTTTTCTATTGCTTTGAGAGATTCCTCTATATGCTCCCCCAACGTTTGTTTCGAAATTCTTAAGCTTTTTTCTCCTCTGAGATACCTATCGACGAGTTCCTTCTTATCTCTGAGATAAGCCAAAACCTCAACGCTCATAAAACCTCAAACCCTCCTCCCCGTATTCAGCCTCAGCAACGAAAGCTAAAACATCCCTCTTAATTATATATTTCAAAACATCCTTTGGCGTGTTTATATTAAGAACGAAAGAAAGCCAAGAATCCTCGCTCGTATTTATAAATTTAAGCTTTAAAACCCTTTTACCGTTATCTTCCACTTCAACTTCCCTCACAACACCAAAAATCTTAAAGTTCCTCATCCTAAACTTACGGAAGGCGATAGGAACCACTAATTTCTCAACGAATTCGACGGGTTTTTCGTTAATGATTCTATTTTCATCTACAAGATCATCTACCACCGATTTTGGAACTATCGGAATTTGTAGTTCATCCCTAACGAAGCTACCCTCCATCTCCATGAACTTCTCCACAGCAATAAGTGATGCGTTCTCTAAGTGTAGAAATATGCTCTCAAAATCCCTGATAACATCATCACGAACTTCAAAATCGCTCTCTGTGTAAATGTTGAGAAGATCCGCATAACCTTTCTTATCTGGGTTATCAACGTATGGTAGATGGACGTTCAGTTTTACAATACCGTTTTCTGAGTTCTCCTTTAACCATTCAAGTGTTCTCTTCGTTAGATCGTAGTCATAGACCTTGTAAACCCT
>CAYMRE010000108.1:0-1594 GCA_964392755.1 uncultured archaeon | reverse complement strand
TCATACCTTAGAAACCTTCCGAGCCTTTGAATTAACGAATTCGCTGGAGCTATGTCGGTGATGAACAAGTTAGATGAAACATCTACACCCGCTTCTATTACCTGCGTTGATATTATCAGATAGTGATCGGATTTCTTCAACTCCTTCAACTTCTCGATTTTTTCCCTTCTATCCAATTCTGAAAACCTCGAATGGAGCAAAATCACGTTTTCTCCAAAAATCTTTCTGAGTTCGTCGACATTTCTTTCGTAAAATCTAACTGCCTCCTCAACCGTGTTAAAAATTACTATTACCTTCCTAAACTCGCTCTCTCCTATCCAACTCAAAATTTTGTCGAACTTGTTTTCTTCTTCAAGTTTTTCCAAGATGACATCGTATCTCTTCTTCAACCTCTCCTTAGCAAATTCGCCATCCCATCCAGAACATTTTTCTTTGTCGAAATACGTTTCAAGAATGTTTCCCTTCGGAGTAAAGCTAATCATACAAAGACTGTCCGCAAAATTAAACTTCTCCGCGTAGCTTCTTATTTTTTCCTTCAAGCTCTTCGGTAGTGTGGCACTCATCAAAATCAGCTTCTGATCGAAATCAACCGCTATTTTCATCAGTGCAATGAGGAAGCTAAGGGACTTGGTTGAATCAGCAAGCAGATGAACCTCATCGAGCACTACATTTGAAAACACGACAGAACACCAAGAAAACAGGTAGTGCCCCAAGCTACCTCCAACCGTTCCATCCCAAGCCTTCACGACCTTATCCAAGCATTCTGGCGGAATTCCGAATAGGGTTAAGGAGAGCGTGTCTATCGTGGTTAAGGTAATTGGTTTTATTAGATACCTCGAATCAGGATTGTGCATGTATCTTTTTCCTACGATTCTCAATCTCAGATTCTGATCCATATCTCCAAGGATACTCTTCTTACCTTTGCACGAAATCTCTTTTCCGACTTTATATTCACCCACAAACTTGCAATATTGGTCTTCCAGCAGGGTTCTTAAGGGAAAGGCAACGATACACTTCAAACTGTCATCGCTCTTTAAAGAGAAGAGAGAAATTGTTGCTGAGATTATAGATTTCCCGTAACCGGTAGGAGCTTCAATTACGAAGATGTTTTTGTCTTTCCAGCGTTTTTCAAGGACTTCTACCACATAGTCGATGAACCTTCTTTCGCTCTCCTCCTTTCCGAACCAGTTCTTTAGTACCTGTTTGTAGCAGTCCTTTAGCATTAAAACCACCTCAGCTTCTCTAAAATTTGTTTGTATTCTTTTGCGGAGTTTCTATTTTTCTCATCTCTTGAACTCGCACAGATACGGTAGCAGTTGAAGATTTCCCTTGTAAATTGATAGTAGCCTTGCAGATCACCCAAAACGACGAATCTGTAAAGACTTTGCATGGCTTTTAAGACATTGTCTGCTTCATCAAGCTTGTTCTTCGAATTCAGCGAAGCAACTGCCCTCCACAATCGTGATCCCTTGTTTTCAAATATCTCAGCTAAACTTTTGATAAAACCGTCTGGATTTTTGAAGTATCTCTCGACGATTTCAGCAAAAACGATCTTTCTGTAAATCGTAATAGGTATTTGCTCGTAGATTTTGTA